>CALRQQ020000213.1:0-6397 GCA_943370345.1 Chitinophaga pinensis | reverse complement strand
CGATCAACCGTCTGCCTTCTACGTATGGTGTTGAAGACGGAAGTTATTTCCGCCTCCGTAACGTTCAGGTTGGATACAATATCAGCCCTGACCTGTTGAAGAAATACCATATCAGCAGTTTCCGGATCTTTGCCAACGTGCAGAACCTGAAAACCTGGAAGAACAATTCCGGTTATACACCTGAATTCGGTGGTACCGCCACTTCCTTTGGTATTGATAATGGAAACGGTCCAATTCCGAGAGTATTTACTGCCGGTATCAACGTAAACTTCTAAAAACGAAAAACGATTAAGCTATGAATAAAATTAAAAACCTGGTTTGGGGTCTACTGTTAGCTGTCCCGATGCTTGCTTTGTTTACGGGCTGTAATAAGTTCCTTGACCGCAAACCCTTAACTGCCACCCTGGATGACCTGAACCAGGGAGGATTGG
Organism: Chitinophaga pinensis; assembly: GCA_943370345.1. GTDB lineage: Bacteria > Bacteroidota > Bacteroidia > Chitinophagales > Chitinophagaceae > JJ008. The sequence continues at coordinate 5,966 of CALRQQ020000213.1, read as the reverse complement.
AAGGACAGATCTATGGTTTATACGGGGCCATCCGTAATGGTGATGTGGCCGGACAGGCATTTGGTGGTATTCCCTGGCTGGGTATCCACGGATTCCGTGCCGATGATTCAGAAAAAGGAAGCAGCGCCGCTGACGGTGCCGACTGGGGGGTGATCTATGATCAGTTCCAGTATGTAAAAGACCATTGGTCCAACACCATCTACTGGGACCAGCACTATGTGCTGATCGGACAGGCCAATACCGCTTTACAGCTGGCTGACTCACTGGGACTGAATGATGCGGCTTCTAAAGTAAATATTGCAGAAGCCAAATTCTTCCGCGCCTTTGCTTACTTCGACCTGGTTAGAACGTTCGGAGAAGTACCGAAGATTGATTTCCGAGTGTACAATCCGAATGACAGTAAAAAAGCCAAATCTTCCGTAACAGAGATCTATTCATTAATAGATGCAGACCTTACGTATGCAATGGCCAACCTGCCTTCCACCTGGCCGGCAAAATACACGGGTCGTCTTACCGTAGCTGCTGCAAGAGCACTGGCTGCAAAAACTAAACTGTATCGTCAGAACTGGACCGAAGCCCTGTCGCTCTGCCAGCAGATCATCAGTACCGGTCAATACGAATTGAAGTCTGACTTTACCAAACTCTTCCGCGAAGAAGGGGAGAACAGTAAAGAATCAATCTGGGAAATCCAGGCCTATATCGGTCCCAATGGAACCGACAACTACTACAGCTGGTACGGAATTGCCCAGGGTGTACGTGGTTCAGGTGAGTGGGATCTCGGATGGGGTTGGAACACGCCTACACAGTCTTTAGTTGACGCATACCCTTCAGGGGATGCCCGTAAAGATGCCACCATCTTATACTCCGGACAGAGCGATGGTTATTATGGCCGTACCGTTCCCGGTTCCGTATTCGATGTGCCGGCCGGACCGCTCCCCCGCAAATACTGGAATAAGAAAGTATACCCGGAACCTGCCATGCAAACACAGACCGGGGAAAGACAAGCGGGCTGGGTTAACCAACGCGAGATCCGTTATGCCGATGTACTGCTGATGGCCGCAGAAGCCGCCAATGAAATCGGTGGTGCCGGTAATCAGGCCTTAGCGGTTGGTTATATCAACCAGATCCGCTCACGTGCCGGTTTAGCGAATGTTGCATTCAGCACCCAGGCAGCTTTCAGAACAACCATCAAAACAGAAAGAAGACTGGAACTGGCGATGGAAGGCGAACGTTTCTTCGACCTCGTACGTTGGAATGACGCGCTGACCGTATTAGGCGGTTCTGGTTATACCAACTGTCATAAATACTATCCGATTCCTCAGGCAGCTATCGACTTTGCCGGTGGCGTCCTGATTCAGAATCCTTGCTGGTAATATGATTCATTCCGGTTCTGCTCATACTGAACGGAACCGGAATGAATTCCTTTCTTAAAACAGAAAACTGATAAACAATGACAAGAACAACTCAGATATTCACCAAGGTTTTTCTCGGACTGTCACTGGTTGCCTTTATGACCAGTTGCCAGAAAATGAAAAAACCTGATTTTGCGGATTACCCGGCTGATGCCAATCCTCCCGGTGGTCCCCTGAAATTTTATGCCTCCTTTGACGGTACATCCGCTGACCCGCTGATGAATGGCGTGGATAGTATCCGTGCCAACTTCCCGGCCAGTAACCCGCTGACTTCTGTAGCAGGTATTTCCGGAAAAGCGGTTCAGGGTTCAGATGGTAAAGCGGTGCTTTATCCTTCCGCCAATGATTTTAAAGATGCGACCAGCTTCAGTATCTCCATGTGGCTGAAAAACACAGCCCAGGCCGGACGTACAGAATTCCTGTTCTCCCTGCAGGATGACACCTATGGCTGGCACCACAGTGCCGTGTTCCTGTTGATGGAGAACCAGACATCTACCAGCGCTACCATGAAACTTTGCGTGATGGACCAGTGGCTGGAAGGCACATTCAGCAAACCTGTATTTGATGGCAACTGGCATCATATCGTTTATTCCTACGACCAGACCACGTCTAAAATGACCTACTATTTTGACGGGGCTGTTGTAAACGGGATGAATGCCGTCCAAACCGATGTGAAAAATGGCGGTAACCCCCGTGGAGCCGTTAATTTCAAGAATGCCAACAAGTTTATCCTCGCCGGCTGGAACAAGCATGCTAACACTGATGGACCTACCGATGACTGGATCAAATCCTACAACGGTACCATGGACCAGTTCCGCTTATATGGTAAAGCACTCTCTGCCGCAGAGGTTTCAGCACTGTATAGTAGCCGTTTATAATATGACTTGCTGAAATATTTTTTTGGCAATCGCAGAGCATAAGCAGAAAAAGGGCTGAACATTTATTTGTTTGGCCCTTTTCATTTTATTCCCCATATCATACCGAAATTTGCTTTATGAAAAAGCTTGCCCGCACCACATTACGATTTGTACTTTGTGGAACCGTCTTGCTGGCTGTTCTCAATAGTTGTAATAAGCCACAGCCTTTCTTTTCCAGTCTCTCCTCCTCCACAACGGGTATCAGTTTCTCTAATAACCTGGAAAAGCATAAACTCTTTAACATCCTCTATTACCTGTATTATTATAATGGAGGAGGGGTGGCTACGGGAGATATCAATAATGACGGACTCGCCGATGTTTATTTTACCGCCAATAACAAAGGCGGCAATAAACTATACCTTAACAAGGGAAATTTTGAATTTGAAGACATCACCGACAAAGCCGGTGTAAAGGGAAGTGCTGACTGGTGTACCGGAGTGACCATGGCTGATGTAAACGGCGATGGCTTACTGGATATCTATGTCAGCTCCGTCAATAAGAAGTACGACCTGAAAGGACACAATGAACTTTTCATCAACAACGGTAACAATACGTTTACGGAAAAAAGCAATGCCTACGGATTGGATTTTGCCGGATTAACCACACAGTCGGCCTTCTTTGATTACGACCACGATGGCGACCTCGACTGTTATATCCTGAATCAGTCCGCTCATCCACATGCCAATATTGTGGATACGATGAACCGCCGTAAACCGGATCCGCTTTCCGGCGATATTCTTTACCGGAATGATGTAGCGACCACCGGTAAATTCACCGATGTATCACAACAGGCCAATATCTATCAGAGTAACCTGGGTTACGGACTCGGACTTGCTGTAGCGGACCTGAACAATGATGGCTGGGAAGATATTTATATCGGAAACGATTTTCATGAGAATGACTATTACTATATCAACAATAAGAACGGCACATTCACTGAAAGCGGTGCTGCCCATTTCCGGCATTACAGCCGGTTCAGCATGGGAAACGATATCGCTGATTACAATAACGACGGACAACCCGATGTGATCACCGTAGATATGCTGCCACCGGATGAAAAAACGTTAAAGACCTACGGAAGTGATGAAAATCCCGATATCTATAAAGTAAAACTTGAGATCAACGGTTATCAACATCAATACTCCCGCAACAGCCTGCAACGCAACAATGGGAATGGAACCTCTTTCAGCGAAACCGGTTTATTCAGTGGAGTATCGGCCACCGACTGGAGCTGGTCACCGCTCTTTGCGGATTTTGATAACGATGGCCATAAAGACCTTTTTGTATCCAGCGGGATCGTGAAGCGGCCGGTAGATCTCGATTATGTGCGCTTTGTTTCCGACATGGAATCCAACCGCGGCATGAGCCGTACTGATAAATATGATGATGAAACCATCGATGCCATGCCCGATGGCAGTTCACATCCTTTCTTTTTCAAAGGAAATGGCAATGGCTCCTTCAAGGATGTAAGTGAAGACTGGGGGACCGGTAAGATGAAAGGGTACTTCAATGGAGCCGCCTATGCCGACCTGGATAATGATGGCGATCTGGATGTGGTGATGAATTGCATTAATGATAAAGCCACGGTATTGCGGAATAACAGTACCGGCCGTAATCACCTGACGCTTTCCTTTAAAGGGGATAGCCTGAACCGGTTCGGCCTCGGTGTAAAGGCCTGGGTATTTGCCAACGGCAACATGCAATACCAGCAACTGATGCTGACACGCGGCTTTCAGTCTTCTTCCGAACCACGCCTGCATTTCGGACTTGACTCAGCTGCAACAGCAGACAGTGTACTGATCGTGTGGCCCGATCAGCGGATGCAGTTGTTAAAGAATGTGGCGGTCAACAAAGCACTGACGATCGATCATAAAGAAGCCATTGACAGTTTTGATCAAGCAGCCTTCTTCAGACCGGTCCCGGAATTTTATACGGATATCACTGCATCCGTTAATTGTAACTGGAAACATAAGGAAAATGAGTTTGTCGATTTCAATGTACAATACCTGATCCCGCATGCATTATCCACCCGTGGCCCTAAACTCGCTGTAGCGGATGTAAACGGAGACGGCCTGGATGATTTTTATGCCTGTGGTGCAAAAGACCAGCCGGGTACCCTGATGATCCAGCGACCCGATGGAAGTTTTGCTTCGGCTGATGAAGCCACCTTCAGTCCGGATGCAGTTTGCGAGGATGTGGATGCGGCCTTCTTTGATATCAACGGGGACACATATACTGATCTCTATGTGGTAAGCGGAGGCAATGAACCCCGCAACAATGCCCTGGCTCTGGAAGACCGGATCTATCTAAATGATGGCAAAGGCCATTTTACAAAAATGCAGAATCCTTTCTCCCAGCAATATGAGAATAAATCCTGTCTCGCCCATGCCGATGTGGACAAGGATGGGGATCAGGATATTTTTATTGGCAACCTGGCCAGTCCTACCGCGTACGGTCTGCCTCAGACCTCTTTCCTGATGATCAATGATGGCAAAGGGCATTTTAAATTCGACGGGGAGAATACCATTGCCCTGAAAGCTGTGGGTATGGTTACCGCCGCCGCATTTGCCGACCTGAATAAAGATGGTTGGGAAGACCTGGTGGTGACCGGCGAATTCATGCCAGTGAAGATCTACTTCAACAATAAAGGAAAATTCACAGTGGCCGATATTCCGAAGTCAACCGGACTCTGGCAAACCCTGATGACTACAGATATCAACAACGATGGACATACTGATCTGCTGGCGGGTAACTGGGGACACAATACCAAGCTCTGGGCCGGTAAGAACGGACCGGTCAAATTATATGTAAAGGACTTTGATAATAACGGGACCAATGAACAGATCCTTTGCTATACCATTGACGGGAAGGAATATACTTTCCTCGCTAAAGACGAATTGGAAAGACCATTGCCGGTGTTGAAAAAACATTACCTGACCTATAGTGAAGTGGCCGGTAAGACCGTGGATTATATGTTCAACGACTTGTTTAAAAACTATACCGAGTCCAGCGCGGAAGTGCTGGCCTCCAGTTATTTTATCAATGATGGCAAAGGGAACTTTACCCGCTTTGACCTGCCGGATGAATTACAACTGGCACCGGTTATGTCGTTTGCGAATGCCGCTGCGGCAAATGCAGAAGGCCGGTATATCGGGGCTGGTAATTTCTATGGCGTGATCCCTTATGAAGGACGTTATGATGCACTGATCCCTTCTGTTTTCAGTATGGGTAACAATTCCGGTGTCATGCCTGCCTTCCCGTATGTATCCGGGGAAGTACGGGATATGAAATGGATGAATGTGGCGGGTAAAGGAAAGGTGCTGGCCGTAGCCAGGAATAACAGCCCTTTGCTTTTTTTCAAAACCAATGAAATGAAACCTTAACGGTTCAATACCATAAATCACAATAATGAAAACGAATCTTTTACTGTACACCTTTATCCTTGGTGCAGTGTTGTCTCTTTCTTCGAATTGTTCAAAAGGAAACAGCGGGGGCGGGGGGGATACCGGCAGCACCACTCCGGTAGAAGCCTGGGTAACCCGGGCCAATCGTACGCTTGAACTGGCCAGGCAGACCCCTAATCTTAATTTTGCAACGGTTACCAACAACTTTACCAATATAGAAGTGGATTCTGTGA
>CALRQQ020000212.1:0-6399 GCA_943370345.1 Chitinophaga pinensis | reverse complement strand
GATTGCTTCCAGCGGCCAGCTGAGTAAATTTTTAAACCAGGCATAGGCATCACCAAAAGCGGACTGTCCGGCTTCAAGTCCGATCATACCGGGTATAACGGATCCGTCCACCTGGCCACAAATACCTTTTACCAGTTTGTTTTCCATATCGGCTTTCGGCGCTACCAGAATATCACAGGTGGAAGTCCCCATTACTTTACTGAGGTAATAGGGTTCGATCTGTCCGCCAACGGCTCCCATATGACAATCAAATGCACCAATGCCTACGACCACATCAGCCGGAAGTCCGAGTTTAGCAGCCCAGGCAGGAGAGAGGGTGCCGGCTTTTTCGGCCGATGTATAAGTGCGGGTGAACAATCGTTCCGTAAATCCTTTTAATAACGGATCGAGTTCACTGAAAAAAGAGTCGGGGGGAAGACCACCGAATTCAGCGGCAAAAAGTGCTTTATGTCCGGCACTGCAAACCCCTCTTTTCAGTTGGGTGGCATCGGTGCCGCCTGTCAGTACAAAGGGGATCCAGTCGCAATGTTCCACAAAGCTGTAGATATGCTGACGGATGCTTTCATCTTCGCGCAGGATATGCAGGAGCTTGGCCCAGAACCATTCACTGCTGTAGATCCCCCCTACATACTGCAGATAATTGACGGCATATTTTTCCGCATGCCGGTTGATGGCTTCTGCTTCTGCCGTGGAGGTATGGTCTTTCCACAAGACAAAAAATGCGTTGGGATTCTCTTCCAGTCCTGGTACAAAACAGAGGGGATTACCAGTTTTATCCACGGCTACGGGTGTGCTGCCCGTGGTATCCACGGAAATGGCTTTGATCCGTTGCGCGATGGCCGGTCCTGCTTTTTCGATGCATTCCCGGATCGAGGTCTCGATCCCTTCAAGATAATCGAGCGGATGTTGCCGGTACTGCTGACTGGCGGGATTACAATATAACTGCTGTTTCCAGCGGGGGTAATAAAACACGGAGGAAGTAATTTCCTGACCGTTCTGGCTGTTGATGATAACGGAGCGGACAGAATCTGTTCCAAAGTCGGCGCCGATCACATAGTAGGCTGATTCCATATTCGGGGTATGACAAGCTGAATAAAGACCGAATATAAATCTTTTATTAATAAGTGTAAAAAATACATTTATTATTTTTTCAGCAATTCGTGGAAGTCGGGAGTGGTGTAGTCCGGACTGAAAAACAAGATATTAGGATAGTTACTGAACTCATGGGCTTCATGCATGGTGGTGAGCACCACGGCATTCATACCGGCACGGGCTGCGGATTCGACCCCTTTGGGGGCATCTTCGAATACGATACAATGGGAAGGATCGGCCCCCAGCAGGCGGGCAGCGGATAGAAAAGTCTCCGGGTCGGGTTTACTATGTACCACCTGATCGGCACTTACAATGGCATCAAAGTAATGACGGATATTCAATCCATCGAGTACAAAATCCACGTTCGACATAATGGCGGCAGATCCGATGCCCATTTTCCAGCCTTGTTTATGGGCCTGTTCCATAAAAGCATCCAACCCATCCAGCAGTTTCAGGTAGGGTTTAAATTCATGCCGGTATTGAATTTCTTTTTCAATACTGATCCTGTTTTTTTCTTCTTCATTGAACCGGCCCGGGAAAATGCGTTCCAGCACTTCACCATTCTTGCCGTAGCATTCTGTTTTTACTTCTTCCAGTGAGAGGGTGGCCCCCAGTTCACGGCTGATACGGTACCAGGCCTGTATATGATAATCCATATCATCCACCATGGTACCATTCAGATCAAAAAGTAATGCCTTGTTCATAATTTTTAAAATGAGGCCAAAAATAATGGCCTGGCGTCAATAAACCATCCGGGTCTTAACGGGTGGAATCGCGGGGTTGTAATAAGGAGGGGATCACCCAACTTTCCCGGCTCAGGTCGAAGCTTGATTTTTCAATGCCTTTGAAAAGGAGGGCTGCGGCTTTATTACCGATCTCAAATGCCGGTTGGGTAACGGTAGTGAGAGAGGGGTTCAGGATAGGGGATGCAGTAAGGTTGGTAAAACCGATCAGGCGGAGGTCGTCGGGTAGCTGTATACCCAGTTTTTTACATACGAAATAGACAGGTGGCACCAGCTTTTCCACGGAAGCGATGATCCCGTCCGGACGATTATCCTGCTCCAGTAAGATTTGTAACCGTTCCGTTATTTTTTCTTCGGGTCCGTCACAATTGACAATAAGTCCCGGGTTGTCAGCACGCCCTGCTTCATGTATAGCTGCCAGGTAACCGGCTTCCCTTTTCTGATTGATCGAAAGATTGGGTGATATGGATAAATAAGCCGGTCTGATGCATCCTTTATCCAATAAAAGCCGGGTGGCGGTATAACTGCTTTCATAGTCATCTGTGATCACCCGGGCTGCATTGATGGACTCACACATCCGGTCAAAGAACACGACGGGCAATCCGGCTTCAATGGCTTCGGTGATATGAGTACCGCTGCAGGTATCCCGGGTTACCGAGATCAGGAGTCCATCCACCCGTCCGCTCTTGAATTCTTTCAGGATCTCGATCTCCCGGTCCAGACTTTCATGGGTCAGGTAGATGAGTACATGGTAGCCCTTCTCACGGGCTACTTCTTCAATACCATTAATGGCAATGGAAAAAAAACTATCTGCAACTTCCGGGATCACCACGGCAATGGTCCGGCTTTTCTGCCGGCGAAGACTGCTGGCATATGGATTCGGGATATAATTGAGTGCAGCAGCCAGTTTTAATACCTTATCCTTGGTATCCTGACTGATCTCATGACTGTCCCGAAGCGCTTTCGAAACAGTGGAAACCGCCAGTCCCAACTCACGTGCCAGTTCTTTGATCGTGGGTTTGCTCATTTGTGATAAAGTATCAATCAACCGTCTATCCGGCCTAAATATAGGTTAATTGACGAAAACGGTTTCGCAAAAAAATCGGTGAGCGATGCATTAGGTTTCAGATAAAAAGTGTCTTTTTAACATTTATAACAGGAAACCAACGATTTGTCTGTAGTATGAAATGCTTGCCGCATTCTTCTGCTAAAATGCTGTGCTTACAGGAACAGCAGCCGCAATACGCGGGCATCAAATCTTTCAGCGATTGCTGGTTTTTACATTCTTTTATCAGGACAACCATTTAAAAAAGCATCTATGAGTAATGCCAACTTTGAATCTGTTCCGTTGACAAATCTTGATGAATGGGAAGACGATCTTTTGCGCCGCTACCCCGATCCGGAAGCCATTGCCACCGCAAAAACAACCGGTGAGTACCGCAACTATGAAGAGCCGGCCCGTGATACTGTTAAGGAATTTTACCGGCTCAACCATCAGTACCAGACCTACGAATTTGTCCAGGAGAAACGCAGCCACTTCCTGAAGTTTGACAAAAAGGAAATGACCGTATGGGATGCGTTTGATTTTCTGAACGAGCTGGTGGATGATTCTGATCCGGATACTGATCTGGATCAGTTACAACACCTGCTGCAGACCTCTGAGGCCATCCGCCGTGACGGACATCCTGACTGGATGGTGCTGACCGGACTGATGCATGATATGGGCAAAGTATTATGTCTGTTCGGTGAGCCGCAATGGGCCGTGGTAGGCGATACCTTCCCGGTAGGCTGTGGCTATTCTGACAAGATCGTTTACCCTGAATATTTTTCAGCCAATCCTGATTTTGCTGATGATCGCTACAATACAAAACTGGGCGTATACAAACAAAACTGCGGATTGCGGAACGTGGATATGTCATGGGGACATGATGAATATGTGTACCAGATGCTGAAGGATTATATCCCCGAGCCCGGGTTATACATGCTGCGTTACCATTCTTTCTACTCCTGGCACCGCGAAGGCGCCTATGAGCATCTGCTGGATGACCATGACCGCGAAATGCTGAAGTGGGTGAAGCTGTTCAATCCTTACGACCTCTATTCGAAAAGTCCGGAGCCACCGGATTGGAATAAACTCCGGCCGTATTATGAAGAGCTGGTGGCCAAGTACCTGCCGGCGACTTTAAAATTCTAAGTTCATTATTAACCTAAAACGATAAACATCTGCCATGTTAACTCTGCTAAAATCGATGCAAACTGCATGCCGCGGCATAACGATTACGTTATTGCTGCTCTTGTCCCTGGTGGCCACTGCACAGGCCCAACGGGAAGTGAAAGGAAAAGTGACGGATGAGAAGGGCCAGCCGGCTGCTTCCATTACGGTGACCGAGAAAGGAACCCGTAACGGTGTGACCACTGCTGCGGATGGCTCTTTCTCCATTAAAGTAAAGGACGGAAGCGCCCTCGTGTTCACCGGGGTTTCCTTCGAAACCAAAGAACTTGCGCTGGGAAGCGAGTCTTTTTACAACGTGACCATTACCACAACCGCCAGCATCCTCAGTGATGTAGTGGTAGTAGGATATGGAAAAAGCAGTAAGAAGAACCTTTCCAGTTCTGTAACCACCCTTAAACCGGGTGATCTGAACCGTGGTGCCATTGCTGACGTGGGTCAGTTACTCCAGGGTAAAGTAGCCGGTCTGAATATCACTGCCAGTGGTGACCCCAACCGTCCGGCTGCGGTGATCCTGCGTGGTGCTTCTACCGTGAACTCGCCCGGTGCTCCTTTCTATGTTATTGACGGGGTACCCGGTGCGGATATCGCCACCGTGGCACCGGATGATATTGTATCCGTGGATGTATTGAAAGACGCTGCTGCCACAGCGATCTACGGAAACAGGGCCGCCAGCGGGGTGATCATTATCACCACCCGCCGTGGTAAAAAAGGATCAGCGGTAGCTACCTATAATGGCTATGTAGGAATTGAAACAGTCAGCAGCAAACTGGACCTGATGGATGCCACGCAACACCGTGCTTACCTTACAGCTAACAGTGCCGCCTATTCGCCCAACGACGATAAAGGGGCCAGTACCGACTGGATGGAAGCGATCCAGCGCTCTCAGGCTATTTCGCACAACCACAACCTGTCGCTCAGCGGCGGCAGCGAAAAAAGTACCTACAGCGCGAGTCTGAACTATTTTGATAAAGAGGGTATCCTGAACCGCAGTAAGCTGCGCCGGATCATCGGTCGTCTGAGCCTTGAACAGTATGCATTAAATGATAAAGTGAAATTCGGACTGACCATTTCCAATGCCAGCAGCAATGCCAACTATGTACCGCTGCAGAATATTGTACTCTTACAGGCGGCTAAACACTTGCCGGTTTCTCCGGTGATGAACCCCGATGGTACATACTTTGAGAACCTGAACACCACCGGTTACTTCAACCCGGTAGCGATCGTGGACAATGCAAAAGATGATACCAAATACAATACGCTGACAGGTAATTTTACTACCGAAGTGAAACTGCCTTTTGATCTGCAGTATAACCTGAATATCTCTTATCAGAATACCACTTCGCTGCATGGAGAATATTACGGCAGCTATTACGGAAAATACCCCACCTCCAACTTTTATAACAACCCGGATCCCGGTATCGGTATAGCCCATACCCTGATCGGTTCTTTGTTTGGTGTGAATGGTTCCGCTTTCCGGAATTCTTTTCAGAACACCTTCAAGGCAGTAGAATCATATCTGACGTGGAACCGTAAATTCGGTGAACATAATGTCAATGCCGTGGTAGGTTATTCCTGGCAGGAGAACACATACGGAGAAGGCCTGAGTGTATCCAGCACCAATTTCCCTTCAGATAATCTGGGTTATACCAACCTGGTACTTGGCAACCCGTATGCAATTTCCAGCTACCGGATCAATATGGGAAATGACCTGACCTATGGCCAGACCCGTCTGATCTCAGATTTCGGTCGTCTGAACTATAACTATAAAGACCGCTACCTGCTGCAGGCTTCTATACGTCGTGATGGAAGCTCTGTATTCGGCGAGAACAATGCCTGGGGTTATTTTCCCTCAGTGGGTGCCGGCTGGAGGATCAGTAATGAATCCTTCATGCAGAAACAGAAGATCTTCAATGACCTGAAACTGCGCTTCAGTTACGGAGTAACCGGTAACTCAGGTGGTATCGGAGCGTATACCAGCAAACTGATCTATGGTATCACTGGTACGTATTATAACAATGGCGTACAGGAAAATGCCTATGGTCCGATCCAGGGTTCCAACCCCGATCTGCAGTGGGAAGAAGTGGCAACGACCAATATTGGTCTGGACTTCACTATTCTTAAAGGCAAGATCAGCGGTTCACTCGATTGGTATGATAAGGAGACCACCAATATGCTGTTTAATTACCGCGTCTCTGCTTCACTGGTTCCCGGAGGAAGCATCTGGGCCAATGGCGGAAGTATCAGCAACAAAGGACTGGAGCTGAGTCTGAATGCCACACCGGTTAGCAACAAAAAGCTGACCTGGAACACCACATTCAATATCGCCACCAA
>CALRQQ020000211.1:0-6470 GCA_943370345.1 Chitinophaga pinensis | reverse complement strand
TAAAGAGGAACTTAAGATTGTCCGGCTCTTCGATGCTATGGACAAACTCAAAGATTATGACGAGAAGATCCTCCTGAAACGGATGGATGATGTCACCAAACCCCAGCTGGCCAATCTCAAAACCCATCTTTACAAACAGATCCTGGCCAGTCTCCGTCTCCTGAAAAGCGATGAAAGTCTTGATTTACAGTTAAATGAGCAATTCGACTATGCCCATATCCTGTACAAGAAGGGGCTCTTTATGCAAAGCCTCCGGATCATTGACCGGGCCAAAGAGATCGCCCGGACCAACCAGAAATACAATTTCCTGCCCCAGCTGATCGCCCTTGAGAAACGGATCGAAGGTCTCCATATCACCCGACATATTCACCACCGTGCTGATGCGCTCTCCATAGAGGCCAATGAAGTGAATATGCATATCGATAAAGTGGCCCGTCTCTCCAACCTGGCCTTACAGCTCTTCAGCTGGTTCGTACAGCACGGGCACTCCCGCGATGAATATGATGAGAAGGATATCCGCAAGTTCATGACGCAGAACCTGCCTTCCGGTGCCTGGAAGGAAACCGGTTTCTATGAGCGGATGTACCTCTACCAGAGTTATACCTGGTATGCATTCATCCGGCAGGATTTTCTTCAATATTACCGCTATACACAGAAGTGGGTGAATCTCTTTCATGAACAACCCCTGATGATCCGCGTGGAAACCGGGCACTATATCAAGGGCATTCACAACCTGCTCAATGCGCATTTTGACTTAAGGAACCACCGCCAGTTTGAAAAGACCCTGAAGCTGATGGAAACCTTTTCCCAATCAGAAAGGGTAAAAGAGAATGACAACTTCCGGATCCAGTTGTTCATCTATATGAGCCAGGCCCGGATCAATCAGCATTTCATGCAGGGTACCTTTAAAGAAGGATTGGCACTGGTGCCCTCCATTGAAAAAGACCTGGAAGAAAACGAGATCTTCCTCGACAGTCACCGCGTGCTGGTACTGAATTACAAATTTGCCATGTTGTATTTCGGCAGCGGCGATTTCAATACCTGTATCGATTACCTGCAAAAGATCATCTATGATAAAAATAACCTGCGGTATGACCTGCAGTGTTATGCCCGCCTGGTACACCTGCTGGCCCATTATGAACTGGGCAACGATATGCTGATGGAATCCCTGACCAAATCCGTTTTCCGCTTTATGGCCAAGATGAAGAATCTCACCGCCATTGAGGAAGCGATGTTCAAGTTCCTGCGACATTCCATTACCATTCCTACCCGGCAACTCAAGCCGGAGTTTGAAAAATTCCTGCAGCAGATCAAGCATTTTGAAACCAACCGTTTCCAGACCCGTGCCTTCGCATACCTGGATATCATTTCCTGGGTGGAAGGCAAAGTGTATAATAAGCCCATGGGGGCGATCATACATGAGAAATACCTGGCGAGTAAGCGGAAAAACTAGGTCCCTGACCCATCAGCGTATGGCGGCAATACCAGGGTTAGCAATAAAGCTATTGCTGATGCTGTATGCTTTATCCGGTTCAATCCCGGCTTCCTTGAATGAGTAAATAAGTTTAATTGCTTCCGGCATAGCCTTACATTCATCTTTTTTGATCCGATCTACCTGGACCATGTTGCCGGTAACACTCCATCTGAAATCTGCTTTTCCGGTGCAGCCCGATGACGTGATGGTCAGTTCGATTTCACCTTTATCATAATTTAACACAAGCCCAATCAGTTTTTCAGCAGCTGGCTGGCCCGTAGCAACGGGTTTTTCTGCGGGAGGCTGTTTGTTATCGTTGCAGCTGAAACTGATAAGGAGTAAGCCGGATAAAAGGACAAAAAGCAGGGAGCTGGGGTAGTACTTCATATTCCAGTTATTAATGGTGAGAGAGTAAATACTGTGTATTATTTGTGTCAGGGCTCATTTGCGGATACTTTTTTCTCATATTGAATTTCTTTCCTCCCCCATAAAACAAACAGCAGCACCCCGAGTACATTCAGAAATAAAATAATCAGGAACCAGCACAGTTTGGTGGTATTATCGGAAAACCGGCCATTGGCAACGGCTACCAGGGCAATGGACCAGATTACAAGGATGAGCAGGAATAATGGCATAAAAAACCCTTCCATGCCGGCAGGTAAGATATACAGCAGCATAAAGTATCAGATTACGTGTATGCAGTAAGATAGATCCATATGTAGTAAAGATCAATGAGTAAAAGCAAAGAGATGAATGATAAAGGTCATTGCATTCGGCCGGGGGAACAGTTAACTTGTTTCTTCCACCAAACACCACCTTTATGAAAGCCTACTGGCTGATTTCCGGGCTGGTACTAAGTACATATGTATTGCCCGCTCAGCAGCACTTTATCCGTTATGACCTGGCCGGAGAAAATGTCAGCTATTTTAAAGTGAATAAACGGGGAGATACGTCATCCATATCCGTTATTCCGGTCTCCAAAACAAAAAGAGTCAATCTTCAGTTGGTCAATGCGGCAAACAGTTACCAGCACCGGATCCTTTATATCAGCCGTGAAGAAACACCGGAAGCCATTGTCATACCCGGATTGGGATCCAACCCGGCTCAAAACCTGGTCAGCGGGCTGACCAACGTAGACCCTGAACTGTTCAGGCCAGCGGGTATCAGCAAATCAGGAGGGGATAATAAAAATGCGGACAGAAATACAGAAACCAGTCAGCAACAGGCCGCCAAACAGGCTTTTGCCCGTCAGTATAATGAATTTGCAGCCGCTTTCAGCCAATGGAGTAAAGCCGTATTGTTTGAACAAAACTGTGAAGTACTCTGGAAAGAGCTGGCGGAGCTGCGGTATACCCTGCATGCAAAAGCAACCGAAATAAAAAAGGCAGCCATTGAAAAAACAACAGCAGTTTTTCCGGGATCGGCGGAAGATCCATCCCTGATCCTGTTGAATAATCAGGCATCACAGCTGAAAACAACCCAGGCAGCGGTCAATGCAAAATATATTCAGTTGTTTTCAAGCTATGGTTCTTTTGCCGCTCTGGATATTGTATCCCCTTTAGCTGACTCCCTGATGAAGACAGCGGAAAGCAGCGTAAATCTGGTAAAAAACTCGGGGGCGATCAGTCCGGTAAACAGCCCTGATGGGTTGATCAGCCGCATTGCGGATTTATACCGGCAGATCCGTAATGATCAGTATTCACGGTTGACTCCGCTGGAAATTAACCGGACCACCATCATGGCCGAGATCGATTTTATTCCTGTTATTGACTCAGTAACAGGCAAGGCCATCCAAATGGCCTCACAGGATACCATCCGGCGGATAGTTCCCATTTATAAAAAAGAACCCCTCCGCTTCCGGAATACATTCGGATTCAGTTTTGTGAGCTATGCGGAGAACCGCTGGCATTATTTTATAACGCCTGACAGCCTGATTGCCCGGGAAACGGCGGATCAGTTTCAGCCGGTCGTGGTTACATACCTGCATTTTTATGCACCCCGTGATAAAGGATTCCGCTGGGGGGGCACATTCGGTGCCGGCATTCCCGTTGGCGGTGATAATTCAAAGTTGAATATTATGATGGGACTGAGTACGTTCTTTGGCAGGAATGACCCCGTATGTTTAACCGCCGGTATTACCGGCACACAACTCAAAAAATTATCCGGATGGAAAACAGGTGATAAAGTCAGCTTTACCCAGCTTTCCGCCAATGACTATAATACCGTTTACCGGGTTGGATATTTTCTGGCACTGACGTTTAACCCATCCAACCTTTCTATGAAAGATTAATTCCGCATTATGAAATCAGCTATACAACCATTCGTCCTGTTTGCAGGTATTTTCATTATCTCCTGCAATCAGCAACAATCCCCACAACAAACCACTGCAGGAAATTCAAATGAGGTTGTAACGGATACGGCGCTTCGGTCAGCCTGGAAGGTAACAGGCTGTGCGGAGAAAGCCGCCAGTACAAGGTCGGCCTCTCCGGATAAGTATGGTGATTACCCGGATCCGGGCCTTACCGCTGGTCCCTACATCCGCGTTTCCGGTGATACGATTTTCTATAACCGTACCGTTTCCCATCTTTGTTGCCGGCAGGTAACGGTTCATACAGGGAGGGTACAGGAAAATATTACCATTACGGAGAACTGGTTCAGACCCGGTTGTAAATGTAAATGCAGTTCGGTGGTAAATGCCGTTATCCACCATCTTCCGAAGGGAGATTACCAGGTTTATATCATTGAAAAAGGAACGGATCCGGTGGATGACAAGCCCACGATGGTTTCGGATACATTGTTGCAGCAGAAAGTTTCCATCCGGTAAAATACTTATTAACAGGGACGATCTTCTTTCAGCATATCGGGCCATCAACGTAATTTGCGGCCATGATGGATTATCTAAGTGGCCTGAATGACAGGCAGAAGGAGGCGGTATTGCATAAGGACGGGCCGATCATGATCGTAGCGGGAGCCGGCAGTGGGAAAACCAAGGTGCTGACCACCCGGATCATTCACCTGATGGCCGCCCACCGGGTAGACGCGTTTAATATTCTGGCCCTGACTTTTACCAATAAGGCCGCCAAGGAAATGAAGGAAAGGGTGGAGAAGATCCTCGGAAATGGCGAAGCCCGCAATCTTTATATCGGAACGTTCCACTCCGTTTTCGCCCGGATCCTCCGCTTTGAAGCGGAAAAGATCGGTTACCCCCGCAATTTTACGATCTACGATACCGATGATGCCAAGAGTGTGGTGAAAGCAGTGATCAACGAAATGAACCTCGATGACAAACTGTATAAACCTAACGTGGTATATAACCGCATTTCTTCAGCCAAGAACGCCCTGGTCGGTCCGGCTGAATACCGCAATGATTATGGTCTGCAGCAGGAAGATATGCGGGCCAACCGTCCTGCCATCGGACAGATCTATGATACCTATGTAAAGCGTTGTTTCAAGAACGGCGCGATGGATTTCGATGATCTCCTGTTGAAATTTTATGAATTGCTGAAGAATGTACCGGAAAGTCTTTCTAAGTACCAGCACAAATTCAAATATATCCTCATCGATGAGTACCAGGATACCAACCCCGCCCAGTATGAAGTGATCAAACTCCTGGGTGCCATGCATGAAAATGTATGTGTGGTGGGCGATGATGCTCAGAGTATCTACTCCTTCCGGGGGGCCACCATTGAAAATATCCTGCAGTTCCAGAAAGATTATGATGAAGTGAAAGTGGTGAAGCTGGAACAGAATTACCGCAGTACCAAAAGTATCCTCCATGTGGCCAATGAAGTGATCAAGAATAACAAGGGCCAGATCGAGAAAGTACTGTTTACCGATAATGGTCAGGGCGAGAAGATCAAACTGATCCGGACCATGACGGATAATGATGAAGGAAAATTTGTAGCCGATAGTATTCAGGAACAGAAACTCCGCAATCATTACAGCAATAAGGATTTTGCCATTCTTTACCGTACCAATGCCCAGAGCCGTGCCTTTGAGGAAGCCCTGCGCCGGATGGCCATTCCCTATACCATCTATGGCGGTATCAGCTTCTATCAACGAAAAGAGATCAAGGACCTGGTGGCCTACCTCCGCATCATCGTGAATCCCAGGGATGAGGAAGCCATCAAACGGGTGATCAACTATCCGGCCAGGGGGATTGGCAAAACCACGATGGACCGGTTGATTCTTTCTGCCAACGAGAATAACATCACACTCTGGCAGGTATTGGAAAATGCACAGCAATTTGGTTTCCGCTCCGGTACGCTCTCCGCCCTGGAAGAGTTTGTGATCATGATCAAAAGCTTCGCCAGCATGCTCACCAACAAGAATGCCTATGAAGTGGCGGCACATGTGGGTAAGCAGACCAATCTCGTAAAAGAACTGTTCAACGATAAGAGCACAGAAGGCGTGCAACGCTATGAGAATATCCAGGAGTTGCTGAACTCTATCAAAGAGTGGACCGAGAGTCCTGATAATGAAGATGGCGAAGTGGTGGATAAAAGCCTCGCCTCTTATCTGCAACAGATCACCCTGCTCACGGATGCGGATGAAAAAGATCCTGATGCCGATACGGTGAAACTGATGACCATTCACGCGGCCAAGGGACTGGAGTTTGGTTGTGTATTCGCTGCCGGACTGGAAGAAATGCTTTTTCCCAATGCCATGGCGATCAATACCCGCGAAGAACTGGAAGAAGAACGACGTTTATTTTATGTGGTGGTTACCCGGGCCAAGCAACGGCTCTGGATCACCTATGCCAATACCCGTTATCGATTCGGACAGCTGGTGCAGAATGATCCCAGCCGGTTTATTGAGGAGATTCCGGAAGATTACCTCGACCGCAGTTTTGCCGGTGTGGGTTCAACAGAAAAGCCTTCTAATAACTGGGGCGGCGGTTCTGCCTTTAACCGGATGAAAGGCTGGGGCAGTGAGGGCAAGCAGGATAATGTACGCGAAGCGGAGAAACGCTATGGCGCGCCACCGGAGAAAAAAC
>CALRQQ020000210.1:0-6501 GCA_943370345.1 Chitinophaga pinensis | reverse complement strand
TCGAGCCTTTGCTTCTCCTTTTCGATTCGTTCATTCCCGATCAGTCCGGGTAATACACTCACTAAACGCTCAGGCAATACCGCCCTTCTTGGTAACTCATCACTGGTGAATACGGCAATATCCGTAACGGGTTTGCCGAGTTGTAATAATGACTGGCAGCGGGACAAATAATCCATCCACGCTTTACTTTGTTTGAACCAGGTCTGATCCCGTTGAAAATACAACCCCACGCCATCGAGTGTCATCCCGGGTTTTTTATCCATCCAGGGATTATGGGCGAATACATGGAATACAAGCTTATTGATACCGAGTGCAAACTGTCGGTCACCCAATGATTTGAGTTTACCGGGATGTTCACTCCAGTCCATCCGTACCGTGGTGAAAGCTTCGGCCTGTATAATATTCTTTCCATAGATATGGGCCCCGCTGATCGCATCGAGCATATCGTTGGGTTTGTCGTGGGTTGGACTGTTATTCCAGAACTCGCCCATCGGCAGATCGGCATATTTATAATGCGATAACCCATCGCTCAGCATAGTGGGGGCAATGGCTTCGGCACTGAGTAAACAACCTTTGGCTATTGCTTCCTTTCTTACTTCTTTATAGAAGACGTCATTCACTAATTCCGCGATGGTTTGCCGTACATCAAAAAGGATCTTCTCCGATGTCTCCGCACTGTTGATCGGCACACCGGTCATAGTGAGCAACCAGGGCATGAGGTCATACCCACGGCGCTTCTGAAATTCAGCAGGGAAATTGGCGGTCCAGTTCTGACTGCCTGCCTCCCAGCTGTCCACATGCAATACTTTGATCACCTGCTTTGACAATACCGGATCTGTTTTTTTATAGAATTCACCGAACCAGTTCTTCAGTTGAAGTTTCACCGCTGCCAGACTGAACTTATCGCATTCCAAACCTAACCCGCCACCTCCGGTATAATTGGTATGGCCTTGTGAAGTATGTCCGATACGGACAATGATCCAGTTGCCAGCCGGCGGGGTCCACCTGAGGTTACCATCCGCATCCATTTTAGACGTGAGGTTGATGATACTTTTCACCGGAACGGAATTTGAAATAGTTACCGCTCCATCATAGGTATTGCGGGCCACCCGCCATACGGAACCGTTCTTGGCCTGGTATTGATGGATCACTGGTTCATCATTCAGGTAAATGCCTTTGATCTTGAGGGAAGGTTTCCATTTGGCCGCATCTAAGTCTTCGGCTCCTGGTTCACTGCCCTCCTTATTATAAACAAAACGGAAGAAGCGGGCATTGATCTCCGGAATAGACCAGGTATAATCTTCATCCCCATCCTGCCAGCCATGTCGGGGTGCTTCGAGTTTTGCAGCGGGATGAAAACCGGAACCATCGCTTACCTGGAGTTCGAGCCGGAGGGCCTGGTAATTATTACCTGATGTTTTAATGGTAATAGACCGGCAGGTTACGGGCTCGGGGTATTTATACTGGATCCAGCAGGTAGTATCTGACTTGAACGATTCAGTATTCTCTTCAGACCGAAAAGCAAGGAAGGAAGGACGGGCACCAGTACTGGTGGTAACAGCAGGTACTAAAGTGATCTCTTCGAAAGGAGCCTGGCAATTGGCCGGGTAGGCATATACAGCCACATCTTTGTAAAAGCCTTTAAAATCTTCCGGCCGGGAGAGATTGATCTTTTCTTTGCTCCCGTTTTTTATATAGGTCTTTGTCCAGACCAGTTTCTGCATACTCTGCTCCGGGGTAATCCAGGGTCCACCCGCCAGGGCAAAGCCGTCACTCACGTGAACGCCTAGTTGCAAATCAAGCCGTTTGGCTTCCTGCATGGCAAATTTCACCATTACCCAGAATTCAGGAGTCAGTTGTCTTGCAGCAGGCGTAAAGGGGATCTTCGAAGTAGTGTCTTTAATGGGCATCAGGTAAGCCCCGCCGATACCAACTTTCCGCATGGCTTCAAGATCGGCCGTGATACCCACTTTGGATACTGCGCCGTGCATCCAGTACCAGAACACCCAGGGTTTGGCGTTGCTGCCGGGATTTTTAAAAGCTTGTGTAACCTGGTCCTGACCTGGATTTTGGGCCACTGTTATAAATCGCAAAAACAGGCATGCGATGATTAACAAACTATATTTCGTTCTTCTTGTCATTTCAATAGCAAACTTTCATTCATCAGGTAACCTGACCTTATTTAAATTGAATACTGCTTTTGCCTTTATCCACCGAGGTCGCTACCGCAATGCCCCGGTTATCTTTTTTATCAACCGCACAGTAAAAATGATACACGGTTCCCTTCCATTTCACCACATAACTTTTATGCGCATACTTCGCATCATAATTTTCTGAAGGATGGATCAGGTCATCACCCGTCCAGTCGGTCCAGTTCACTAAATCATAACTGCAGGCAAAGCGGTTGAACGCATCTTTGCGCCCTTCCCAGAATGCCCCAAAATAGAACATGACCCAAAGGTCACCTATTTTCTGAATCACGCCATCACCGGTAATCCCGATCTTATGGTGTACCACGGGATCGGTTTGGTAGCGCTGCCAATGGATCATATCATTGGAAACAGCCATACCAATGCGTTCGAACCAGCGCCACTTGGGTGTATTATTACTGGTATCGCCATTGGCATTGTAGTACATCACAAAGGGATAGCCGGTGGTTTTATCCTTGTCCCGGATGATACTGCTTTTATAAAGTTTCTTATTCTCCCACCAGCGGACCGCACTGTCCGATGCACTCAATACCGGTGCACCATAACGGGTCCACTCATGCGGTTTGAAGGGTGAGTGGTTGGTATACGCAATACCGATACCAAGTTGTCCGCTCTCATAACCCTTTTCATGTCCGCCGATATAGGACATCCAATACTTTCCCTTGTATTTCTGTAGTTGATTGGAGCCCTCCCATTTGGTATCCGCGAGGGCCGTATATCCTGCTTTCTGGTTAGCATCCCATTGCACTATAGCCCCACTGGTATCTGAGAAACTCATGATCTTACCGAGGGTGGTCCAGTGCAGGAGGTCCCTGCTTTTTGACAACCAGGTCTCGTACCCGCGGCCATCAAACTGGATCCAGGTCATGTACCAGTATCTTCCTTTACGGAAAACCGAAGGACAATCGATCTTCAGTTTGGCGCTGTCTGGGACTACGACGAGACCGTATTTATAAGGGGTTTTGATCTCCTCATAGATTTCCTTCATCTTCTCTGCAGAAACTGTTTGCTGACCATAGCTCGTTGTGCCGGCTAAAATCAATACTAACAGTACCCACTGTATAAACCTTTTCTGCTTATTCATGGTTTAATAAAGTCGTTTAATAGTGGCGGCTGTTTCGCCGGCCTTGTCTTTTTTGCCGTTCAGGGGGAATAAATAAAAACGATAGTGATAGTCCTTCGCCTTTACCTGGTATTGCTCCAACGGCGCCGCCACATCGCTCCAGCTGTCATTACCCCCCACGCCCATCTGCACGAGATCAATATTGAGGGTGATATACGGTGCCTTCACCAGCTTATTCGTGTGTTTTGCATTCAGGATATTCTCCTCGGTGTATGGCCAGGCACTCATGCTGAGCAGACTGTCGGCCACCACGAGCAGACCGGATCTGGTTTTAAGATTACTGAGGTACATCCAGCGGATATCCGTGCGGTTGGCATATTCCTGGGGCACCACATAGGAATCCCCAAAGTCCAGGATGTTTTGTTTATACAAACCGATATCTGTTCCGTAGTTGCGGTCGATATAACTCTCCATCGGACCGCGGCCTAGATATTCTACTTCGGTATAGGACTGATCTGTTCCGAGCTGCATCCCTACTTTGGGTATATTGGGTAATCCGGGTTTCACGTTTAAGTTATAGTCCACTTTCACCACGCCACTGCCGGTGAATGTATAGGTAACCAATACACTGGCACTATCGTTGATCAGTGAATAAGTGGCTTTGACCTGCAGGTCCTGGTCCGCTGATTCAGCAGTAGCCGTACTGATCAGTTTCATGCCGGACTCATACCATTGTTTCAGTTTACGCTGCGGCTTCCAGCCACGACGGTCATTATCCGTAAGCGGACGGGTAAAATCAGGAAGCAGGGGTTGAAAAATGGTTTCCTTTCCTTTATATATTAAGGATGACAAGCCACCCAGGTCGGTGCGTTTCACCACTGCCGTAAAATCAGCGGCTTTGATAGTATATGCTTCCGGTGTAGTGATCAGTTTTACACCGGCCTTATGTGCCATTTCTTTTTCTGATCTGATCGCGGGCTTCAGTGGCATTTGATCCGAAGCAATAATATGACCCGACGGAGCCCAGCCTGCTTTGCGTTGCAATACAAAACGGATATCCGCATGGTATTCGGCATCATTTTTCATTTTGGGCATCCACTGTGTAACCGGGAATACCGCTTCTGTTCCGGGCGGAACATCAATGCCACCGATCTGATGATCCAGGATGACCTGCCCGTTTTCCCGGATACTGATCCAGGCGGTGTAACTATTTGCATTCACAACCTGACTATGGTTGACGATCTTAAGCAAACCCTTCAGACTATCGGCCCAGCTGCACTGAATGGGCTGAAAAATACGTTTGCATTCATACATGGCCTGTTTCGGACGGCCATCTGCCGTTACAACACCCTTGATCGTGAAATTGTCAAAATACTTTTCACCATAATCACCGCCATAGGCATAGTAAGCCACGCCGGCAGAATCCTTCTTCAATAAGCCCTGATCCTTGAACTCCCAGATACAACCGCCAATGATACGGGGTGTCGCACGCCACTGATCCCAGAAATCTTTTAAGTTACCGGCACTATTGCCCATGGCATGCGCATATTCACAGAAGAAGATGGGGCGATGATCGCCGTTTGACTGATTGGCCAGTAACGAAGCTGTATAGCCGGAAGGATACATCCGGCTCACCACATCCACATAGTACTGGTCAAGCGGATTCTGAATACGGTGCGAGTGATCATTTGATTTTAAATATTTTGGATCGGAAGGATCGATATAACCGGGTTCCTTGGGACTACCCATGGCCGGCTCATAATGCAGGGGACGGGTCATATCATAGTCCTTGATCCAGCCGGCCATAGCCGCATGGTTAGGACCGCTGCCCGCTTCATTGCCCAGGCTCCACATAATAATGGAGGGATGATTCTTATCCCGCATCGCCATACGGCTTACACGCTCAATATAGGCAGCTGTCCATTGCGGGTCATGATCTAGTTTACCACCGAGACCATGTGTTTCGTGATTGGCTTCATCGATCACCATGATCCCGTATTCATCGCAGAGATCTAACAAATATGGATCAGAAGGGTAATGACTGAGCCGGACACAGTTAAAATTGAATTGTTTGATCGTGGTGATATCCTGTTTGATATCTTCTCTGGTCAGGGCCTTTCCTCTTACCGGATGATGATCGGGACGATTGACACCATATAAATAAGTCAGTTTGCCATTGATCAGGAGTTTGCTGTCTGTTTTCCTGAATTCAATAGAACGGAAGCCGATCTTCGCAGTCTTAACTTCTACTATAGTACCGCTGCTGTCTTCCAGGCTCAGCACCAGCTGATACAGGTTCGGTACTTCCGGACTCCATTTCTTCGGATCAGTGATCGTTGTCTCTAATAAACCAAATTTCACCCGGTCAAGACGCGGATGAATTTCATTAATGATTTCATCTGCTTTGCGGGTAATCGGCATCGTTAGTATCGCTTGTCCGTTCACATCATAAAGTTGAGCCGTCAATCGGTAACCGGGCATTTCATGTCCGGTCAGGTTTT
Source organism: Chitinophaga pinensis (assembly GCA_943370345.1). Lineage (GTDB taxonomy): Bacteria > Bacteroidota > Bacteroidia > Chitinophagales > Chitinophagaceae > JJ008. Next base: position 727 of record CALRQQ020000210.1, on the reverse strand, counting down.
CGATACGTGGACGGATACTGAGCAAAGCGTCTTTATAATCCTTGTCTAATTTGGTCTGTACAAAGAAATCAGCGATCCGCAGTTTGGGTTCTGCGGCCAGGTACACTTCACGGTGAATACCACTCATGCGCCACTGGTCCTGGTCTTCGAGAAAACTGCCATCGCTCCAGCGGATTACCCAGACAGAAATAATATTCTCCCCTTCCTGCAGATAGGGCGTGATATTAAATTCAGATGGCAGGAAACTGTCTTCCGCATAGCCGGCGAATTTTCCGTTCACCCATAGTTTATAGGCTGAACTCACGCCACCAAAATGCAGGGTCACATTCATGCCCTTCCAGTTGGCCGGGATGGTCACACTGCGCTGGTAACAACCCACGCCGTTATAGTCTTTCGGTACATAAGGCGGATTTACCGGGCGGAAAGGATACACCGCACTTTTGTAAATGGGTTTATCATAGTCCTGCATTTCCCAGCTGGATGGCACGGGGATCTTTTTCCAGCCGTTAACTTTGCTTTTGTAAAAGTCTTTGGGTTCATCACCGGGTTTCAGGGCAAAGGAAAAATCCCAATCACCATTCAAGGATAGATAACGGCCGCTTTGTTCGCGGTCATTGGTTAATGCATCAGCAACCGAAGCAAAAGAATAAGCAGTAGCCCGTGACTGATCGCGGTTGATACCACTGACCAATGGATCTTCATAAGGCTCGCGGTTGTAAATAGCAGG
>CALRQQ020000209.1:0-6502 GCA_943370345.1 Chitinophaga pinensis | reverse complement strand
TCCAGGTATAGGCAGCGGTATCCTGTGCACGGACCGCCGTATAGAAGAGTATGAATAATACGGGGAGCAGGTTTCGGTAAAAACGGAACATGATTATTGTTTTACAAAAAAGGGCTGTATGTACAAACAATACAGCCCTGCCGGATATTTTGTTCAGGACCTGGTTAGCCCAGGGCCACTTTAAAGTTTACTTTTTTGGGAGGCAGGCATTTCTGATCATCACAGGTCTGGAATTCTACGGTACCGGTAACGCTGGTCTTTGCCTTTCCCTTCAGTTTGATCAACTGGGTAAATGTAACGGTGTTGGAATACTGATTGGCTGATACCTTTAACACTTTATCGGTGTATTTTTCCATTTTACCCACTTCTTTGATCTTTCCTTCCAGGGTAAAGAGCGGATTGGGATTCAGGACAAAGGTAGTAGGCATGGCCACGGCATCTTCCGGTTGTGTCTGGGAATACAGGTGCCAGTTGGTCTGGATCGTGGCTTTCATCTGCAGCTCATAGGTATTATCCGAGATCTTTTTGGCACTGAAGGTCCAGGAGATCGGGTTGAGCTGCGCCTGGGCCAGAGAAGCCAATCCTGTAAACATCAATGCGAGTAACCATTTTTTCATACGTTTCCTTTGTACTTATTTACGTGCAAAAATCCTGCTTTATATGATAGAAGACTGTTAAAATCCGGGGCAAAGCTAATTCCTGTGTACCTGGTTGAAAGTGACTAATGTAACAATTGCCCTATTACAGATGCAAAAAAGCTTAAACCAGTTGTCCGGCCATCAAAAGCGTTTGTATAATTTCCCGGCCATCGGTATTCCCCAGGGAGGAACTGCAGGCTCTTTCGGGGTGTGGCATCATTCCAAATACATTACGGCCTTCGTTACAGATGCCGGCAATATGCCGGGTGGAGCCATTGGGGTTGGCTGTGCCGCCGATCTTTCCATTCTCATCGCAGTAATAGAAGATCACCTGTCCGTTGGCTTCCAGTGTATCCAGGGTCTTATCATCCGCATAATAGCGGCCTTCGCCATGCGCCACCGGGATCATATAGGGTTTACCGGTTTCGTTGGTGATATAGACATTCTTACAAACAAACTGCTGGTTGGCATTCCGGAGCAGTCCGCCCGGAAGCAGATGCGATTCGCAAAGGATCTGGAATCCGTTACAAACCCCGAATACTTTACCGCCGGCATTGGCAAATTCGATCACGGATTGCATCATGGGGCTGAAGCGGGCTATGGCGCCGCAACGGAGATAATCACCATAAGAAAACCCACCGGGAAGGATGATACAATCTTCTGTGGTGAATTTACTCAGATCACGGTCCTTATGCCAGAGCATGGTCACGTCCTGGCCCAGATCGTACCGGAGTGCATCATACATATCTCGGTCGCAATTGGAACCCGGGAAAACTACAACGCCAAATTTCATATCGATGGTGATTTTTGAGGGGCAAAGATACATAAAGTAGCCTAGCGGTAAACCCGGTTTTGTGAGGTGTGAACAACTGCTTTTTCTGGCTTTCAGATTCCTCCTTCGTCGGAATCTCCATCGTTTGTACGGACTACATCCTTATCCCTCGCTTCGCTTCGGGATGACAAAACAGCCCGTTCTCCCATCATTTGTCCGCACTTACAACTTAAAACATACCAGTTACAACTCATTTTCGCTTCGGGATGACAAGGCTTCTCAGAATATCCTACTCACTACTCACTACTCACTACTCACCATTCACTACTCACCAGCCCGGCCCCCAATACTGAAAACCAATAATAAACGCTACGGTGGCCCAGAAAAACAGGATGGGTACGATGCGGAAGCCGGAATAGAGGTAAGTACAACCATGAAAGGCGGCAAATGGTATTGCGGCCATGACCCAGTTGGCAAAACTGTCGCTGTTATTCACAAAAGGCACCAGTATGGCCACCAGCAGGTAGAGCAAAACGAGACTCCAGCCCTTTCGGACCTGGATCAGCATTTTACGGAGATTATCCTGTACATAATAGCTGCCGATCAGGAAGGGGACTGTAAGCAGAAAAACGCTGCCAGCCATCCAGGCCGATTGTTTCAGCGAGGGCATGTGCACGGTAAGGGGGGGCAGCAGGTTGGCCCAGTTCAGGTCGCTGGTAATGAACAGGTACACCGCATAAAAATAAAAAGGGGCGGTTACCCCGAGCAGGCAAAGAATCCATTCATTGAGCCTGAAGGGGCGCATGACCATAAGAGCCAGCAGGATCCACCCGATGTAAGTGATCGCCGGGAAGTAAAAGAATGAAGCCAGTCCGAGAGCCAGTCCGATATTAAAGATCGTGCCCCGGGCTTCAGGCTGGTTGTAGATCCTGAACAGGGCAGAAAGTACGATCAGCAGGAAAGTATTGACCAGTAAGGGGGCGGTAAAATAGTTCCATTCCTGAAACAGGGAGGTAATGAGCAGATAGGCCATCCCGGGCAGGTAGGTTGGCCGGTTCATCATCCGTTGCTGTGCTATGAAGCGGCTCAGGATAATGGCCTGGATATAGAGCAGGGCGAAGGCCAGTACGGGGTACAGGATGGGCCCGAATGATCTCTGCTGATTCAGGACATCCAGCAAAGCGCGGAAAAGGATACCATCCCCTGTCCCCTGCCGGGTCACCTGGGGATGCGTGAACATGGGCAGTTTGATCAGGATCCCGAAAACCAGGAGCAAAAAAATATTTGCCGGGTTTTTCTGTTTAAATATGCCGACCAAGGTTGCTGGACTGAATTAAGATTAGTTGTAATCGATTTTTGCAAAACAAATATAGTTACGATATAAACAAGGAATGATCATTTGTTTTGCACTCACCTGTTTCCCGAACTTGGGCATGAATTCATATCCTTTATCCAGGTTTTTCAGGGTCGGGTTCCGGGTCATTACACCGGAAGGGGTCACTCCGTAATCATTCAGCAGGTTATTCCTTCGTTCCATCTGGTTAAATAGAAAATGGATCTGGTCCCCGGTGTTCATGAGCTGGTATGAGACCATATCTCCGTTTTCATCATCAAACTGGGTTTTACCCATTACGGTATTCCATTCCAGTTGCCCCTGACTGTTGAAAGACATGACCGTTATATTATCCGCATGATGCCGGACGGCCTGGTTACTGTTGCCGATCCTGTTCCACCGGTAACGGTCAAAGAACGGGGAATAATAATAACTGTTGAAGCCGGGCGAAAAATAGGGAGAGCCGCCATACAGATTATCCCAGCGGTTCCAGCTATTGAAGCGGGAAGTGGTATAATAGGCTTCACTGCTGATCAGGAATCCGCCGTCGCGACGGGTAATGATCTGGCGGATGAAAAAGTCGTTGAAGGCCATCCGGGCACTGGCATCACCCCGGGCTTCATTACGCAATTCGTCAGAAAAAATATTGATGGTCTCGACCAGTGGCTGGCCATTTACTTTATCCCAGATATAGAAATAGAAGCCATCGATGTTTCCCCTTCTTTCTTTGTAATAAAAAGAGGTCAGGAAATAACGCTTATTAGGATTGTCCACCTTAATATGGATCTCATCGAGCATGGTCTTTTCAATGTTCAGGTGCTTTTCGATGAGGGTATCTTCCTGTGCTTTTTTTATGATAAAGGAAGCCGTGCTGATATTATCATTGCCCTGGCGGAGAAATTTGGAAAAGACCAGGTCGCCCTCATTATCCAGGCAGAAATCGCTCAGGTTCTCATTCCGTTCCTCCATCGGGATCTGCAGTTTGCTTTTCCTGAGCAGCTCCAGTTTTTCGTTGTACAACAGGGTGGTCATAAGGTAGAGCTGCCGGTTGCGGCTGTTGATCTTGAATACCCCGATCTTTTTTTTGTCTTCACTGCTGATCACCGTGTAGATCTTGTTATCGGCTGCAAAACCGAGATGGGTGGTATCCAGCTCGACCAGTTCCCCGGTTTTCCTGCCCATTCCGTCTATCCGGGCGGCCATACAATACACCACGCTCCGGCGCTGATACTGGTAGATCATCCAGGCGTGGTCCGGGTAAGGGAAAAAATCCACATTGATCATCCGGTCGTCATTGGGCAGAAAGTCCAGCTTGCTTTCCCCTACCGGCAGCATGTCGTTGTCCAGGATACTGACCCAGCTCCGGGCACGGGTATTCTTATAAATCAGGAAATTGCCGTTTATTTTCCCAATGATCTCGAAATTGAGACTCCGGGTATCATCATTATTCTTTTCTGAGTAAACGATCTTCTGGGCCGATACAGGACCGGATGCCACTCCGGCAAAAAGGATTGCCAGCAACAAGGGCAGAATAGGGAATTTCATAATCTTAAATTCTGTTTAAAGGTAAGGGATGAACCGGAACAGGCCTTCCCTTTTCTGTGATGCATTTCGGTCCGGTTTTACATTCCGGTTATCCGCCGGCGGTAAACGCCGGCCTAACCCCCGTTTGTATTTCAAACAAAAGACGACAACGAAAGTTCTTCAGTTGTTCGTTGTATGTGAATTTTGCCTATACCTTTGTCTTTCTGCCGTACAGAAGCAAAATCTGTACCCGCGTTTCCCAAACGGGAGATTCAGTCGGGTCGCCAGAAAACAATTAACAAATACCAAAAAGTGAAACAACCTGCTAACAAGGTCACCGCAGCCGGCTTATTGATTGCCCTGGGCATTATTTACGGCGACATCGGTACATCCCCCTTGTATGTTTTTAACGCGATCATCGGCGACCGCCTGGTCAATGAAGAACTGATCCTCGGAACGCTTTCCTGTATCATCTGGACCCTGACCCTTCAAACAACGATCAAGTACGTGGTGCTGGTACTCCGGGCCGACAACCGTGGGGAGGGAGGTACTTTTGCGCTCTATGCGCTGGTCCGCCGGCGCAAAAAATGGCTGGTCATTCCGGCCATGGTCGGGGGCGCTTCGTTATTGGCGGATGGGATCATTACCCCGCCTATCTCCATCACCTCTGCCGTGGAAGGGTTAAAACAGCTGCCCAAACTGGGCATACAGGACGGGAGCAATACCGTGGTCATCATTGTCCTGTCGATCCTGACCCTGTTCTTTTTCATGCAGCAGTTCGGGACGGCTTCAATCGGTAAATTTTTTGGGCCGATCATGATGACTTGGTTTACGATGTTGCTCGTACTGGGCGCTGTACACGTATTTGATGATATGGCCATCTTCAAAGCCATCAGCCCCTATTATGCCATACATTTCCTGCAAACGTATAAGGAAGGATTCTGGTTGCTGGGAGCGGTTTTCCTCTGTACTACCGGGGCCGAAGCCCTGTACAGCGACCTTGGTCACTGTGGCAGGAGCAATATCCGGATGTCCTGGATCTATGTGAAGATCTGCCTCCTGGTCCATTACTTTGGGCAGGGAGCCTATCTGTTGTCTCACCGCGCCGGACTCACTATCACCCCGGAAGTGAAAAGTGCACTGAGCATTAATGCTTTTTATAATCTGATGCCCCAATGGTTCATTATCCCCGGGGTGATCATTGCCACAGCGGCGGCCATCATTGCCAGTCAGGCCATGATCTCCGGTGCCTTCACCCTGATCAGCGAAGCCATGCGGCTCAACCTCTGGCCAAAGCTGCGGATCCGCTATCCGTCGGAAGCTAAAGGACAATTATTCATTCCCACGATCAATTTTCTGATGTTCCTTGGTTGCGTGGGTGTGGTCCTGTTCTTCCGTAAATCCTCTAATATGGAAGCCGCTTATGGTCTGGCCATCATCGTGACCATGCTGGCCACCACCATGCTTTATGCCAATTACCTGGTACTGCAACGGGCCAAACCGATCTGGATCTATATTTTCCTGGGGTCTTACCTGGCAGTGGAGATCGGCTATCTGGTGGCGCTGATGGTAAAATTTACCCACGGCGGTTATATAACCCTGATCATCGGTTTGGTGATGTTTCTTGTGATGTATGTATGGTACCGGGCCCGAAAGATCAAGAACCGCTATGTGGAATTTGTGCGGCTCGAACATTATATCCCTAAGATCCAGGAACTCAGCAATGACAAATCGGTGCCCAAATATGCCACTCACCTGGTATATATGACCAGTGCCAATAACCCGAAGGAGATCGAGCATAAGATCATTTACTCGATCCTGAACCGGAAACCCAAACGCGCCGATATTTACTGGTTTGTGCATATTGACACCGTGGATGACCCGTATACCTGCGAGTATATAGTAGAACATATCATCCCCAATGATATCATCCGCGTGGACTTCCGTCTTGGCTTCCGGATGGAACCACGTATCAACCTGATGTTCCGAAAAGTGGTGGAAGACCTGGTAGCCAACAAAGAAGTCAATATCATCAGCCGGTACGAAAGCCTGGCCAACAGCGGCACGGTCGGCGACTTCCAGTTCATGGTGATGGAGAAATACCTGAGCCAGGACAATGAACTGCCTTTCTTCGAACGTGTCGTGATGAAATTCCATTTCTGGCTCAAAGACCATAGTCTTTCAGAGGAGAAAGGTTTCGGACTTGACCTGGCCAATGTGACCGTAGAGAAATTT
>CALRQQ020000208.1:0-6516 GCA_943370345.1 Chitinophaga pinensis | reverse complement strand
TTTCATATAACTGACGGGCTTTGGCAATACGGGATGACATGATCTCCTCGCTTTGCAGGTATGACTGGCCCAGCCAGTAGATCGCCTCAATATTATTCGGGTTTGCAGCGATCATTTTATCAAAAGTGGAAATCGCACTGTTGTACCTTTCGGCAAAAAGGTGACTCTTTCCTTCCTGCAGTGTCTGCGCGCTGAGGCCTGCTGTAAATAACAGGGCAAACGTCAGCATTGAGATTGTGGTTTTCTTCATTTTACTGTTCACTTTTAAGAATTGTAAATATAACTCATTTGTCTACTCATTTAATTTCACCGGCCTTATCGACAGGTTTTTGAAGCTGGGTGCCAGGTAGGCCCTTTTAAAGATCAGTTGGCCGATCTCCCCGCTCATAAAATTCGCAAACCCTGTCCCCAGTCCCCGGTGGTTCTCTTTCAGGATATAAACCAAATCCCGTACCATCGGATACCTTTTCAGGTAAATATTGGCCTGGTAGGCTTTTACGTAAGAGCCGGGCATGTCTGTTGCCTGCAGATATGCGACTTTTACTTTTTTCGAAAAACTCAAATAACTGCTATCCTCCCGGTTCCCGATCCAGCTCACTCCTATGAATCCCACCACCCCGGTATTTTTCGATACAAAGTCGATCACTCCCTCGCTGGTTCTGGCCGCCATGGCGGTGGGGGTCAGTGAATCTCCTTTCAATATAGAATCGATGATAAAACGTACCGTACTGGTTGCTTTTACCCCGTCAAATACCGGAATTAAATTTTTCTTAAATTTTCCGGCAAGGATGGCCCGGATATCATTCATTGTCAAAAGTGTATCCGGCGAATCAGGGGGCAGGATCACCGAAATCCCGTCACGGGCCACCACCATACTTCTGGCCTGTTTTTTCAGTGAATCGGCCACCACCTCCCGCTCATCATCGGTAGCACGCCTGGTAACGATGACCATCCGCACACTATCTGAAAGCAGATCGCTCAGGCATTCCGCTTCCGGTTTATAATCCACCAGTATATGTGTGCCGGGGTGATTGGATTCATACACCTGTACCTGTTCATCGATCACCGGTTTGAAACTTTCATCCGCGCTGACCCGGATCGTTCCCCGGTCGCTGGTGTCGGGTAATTCGTTCCGCTGTTCCTCATAGGATTTACAGGAACTGAATACTGCCACTGCGATCAGCCAGACAAACCCCACTCTTTTAACTATGCTCCGCATTCCTGGACCCATCATCTGAAATAGTTTTTCTTGTACCCCCTGTAAATTCTCCATATTCCGTACAGGATCGACAGCCCGCCAAATATTTTTTCAAGACTATCCGGTTTACCCATCTTAATATTGACGGGATGTTCCGGTCCTAAATAAATTCTGAAAATGAAAATGAGTCCCAACAGCAGGATCAGTACCCCCATTCCGTAATCAGTCAGAGACCTCATACCGGATACCCTTTTCCTTTTTTGCCTTTCGTATTCTTCTAACATGAATCAGCCATTAATTGTACCCCGCCTTAACCATTTCTGCCAATAGAGATTCAAGCACCTCCGGGGTGGAGCAAATTAGATATTTTTTGTTACTCTGAACCCATAAAAGTTACCGGCAGGATATAACTAACGGGTACATGAACCCCGTTTTGCAGGGCGGGAATCCATTTAGGCATCCGGCGGCATACCCTAACTACTTCATCATCAAAATCCTCACCTCCACTGCTCAGGATCTCCATGCTGCTGACCGTTCCGTCCGTATCCACTTTGAACCGTATCCTTACCGTCTTTAGTTCACCCCGTTCCAGGTTATCCGGTGAAGCCAGGTTACGGGCCAGAAATTTTTTTAATGCAACTGCGCCACCGGGAAATTCAGGTCCTCTTTCCACCGCTGTAAAATCGGGTTGTACGGGATCGGCCACTCCGGTCCCGTTTCCACCCTCCCGGGGGCCGGATGATGGTACTACTTTGCCATCTGCTTCCTTCCCATCCTGGTTATGATCACCGATCGCTTTGCCACCCAGCTCTTCCACAGGTGCCATTTCCTCCTTTACTTCTTTTTCAATTTTTATACTGCTGATATACTTAACCGTCGCTGTTTTTTCCACCGGCTTTTGTGCACGGGCTTCTTTCGGTTTTTCCGGTTCCAGCGGCTTTTCGCGGGGAAGTTCAATTGTACGGACCACTAAACCCTCTTCCGGGACAACCGCAGGTGTGACTGCCATCGCGTTATCCTGATTCATAAAAATAAATGCGACCAGCAGGATCAGGGACATCCCGGCTCCCAGTGCCAGCAGCATCCGGTCATTGTACCCACTGCGTAATGCATAGGCGCCATATTGCTTATTGCGGTGCTCAAAGATGATGTCATCGAGACTTTGCGGATGGTTGAATGTCTTTTCCATACTACCTGATTTTACAGTTAGATGCATTTTATGTATGAATCCATAAGCCCTGACATCCGGTATAAAAACCTTAACAGATCATTCCATCCGCATTATTCGGCAGCAAATCATGTAATGCCCTCCCGGCTGTTTATATTTGCGGCATGAAGATTCTGATGGTCTGTCTCGGGAACATCTGCCGCAGTCCGCTGGCAGAAGGCATCCTGCAGGACAAGGCATTCAAGGCGGGTTTGAACTGGAGTGTGGAAAGTGCGGGCACCAACGGATACCATACCGGCGAAGCGCCTCACCCGTTATCACAGAAAGTGGCCCGACTCAACGGTATTGACATCAGCCATCAGCGATCCCGCCGTTTCCGGGCGGATGACTTTCAGGTATACGATAAGATCTATGCGCTGGCCGGAGATGTGATGGAAGAAATACAGTCGATCGCCCGTCGTTCATTTGACCCGGCCAAAACAGATCTGCTGATGAATGAATTGTACCCGGGCAAGAACCGGGATGTGCCGGATCCCTGGTACGGCCCTGAACCGGGCTACCATGAAGTGTACCGGATGATAGAGGAAGTATGCGAGGAAATTGTACGGAAATACAGTAATAATAAATAAAGGGAATGTTCAGTAATCTATCTGCAGTATTCAATTTTCACTGGAGCACTCCCCTTTCTGATTTTTAATATGGCTAAAGCAAGTATACCCCAGGGAACACGCGATTTCGGACCGGATGTGGTGCGTAAACGGATGTATATCCTGAATATGATCCGGTCTGTTTTTGAATTGTATGGGTTCCAGCCATTGGAAACCCCCGCGATGGAAAACCTCGATACCCTGATGGGAAAATACGGGGAGGAAGGAGACAAACTGATCTTTAAGATCCTGAACAACGGACTCGACAATCCGGATAAAGAACTGCAGATCCGGGAAGATTTTGAAAAAGTATTACAGGGGAAAAACAGCAAAGGCATTACCGAAAGGGCATTGAAATATGACCTTACGATCCCCTTTGCCCGCTATGTGGCCATGAATCAGGCACAACTGGTCTTCCCGTTCAAGCGCTACCAGGTACAGCCGGTATGGCGGGCCGATCGTCCGCAGAAAGGGCGTTACCGCGAATTTTATCAGTGCGATGCCGATGTGGTGGGCAGCCATTCCCTCCTGAATGAAGTGGAACTTGCTTCCATTTACCATGAAGTATTCACGCGGCTTGGTCTATCCGGCTATGAACTCCGGATCAACAGCAGAAAAGTATTGGCGGCGCTTGCAGAAACCTGTGGCGGAATGGATAAAATGACGGATATCACAGTGGCCATCGACAAACTCGACAAGATCGGTATTGAAAAGGTCAAAGAAGAATTATCCACCCGCGGTTTGACCAACGACCAGATCACCATCATAGAAAAATACCTGAACATCAACGGCACCAACGAAGAGATACTCGCCGGTCTAACCCTGCTTATCGGGGAGATCCCAATCGGGATAAAAGGCATCGACGAACTCCGGTTCCTGACAAGCACTTTTAAGGAGGTTCCGGACTCCGGGCTGCCGACTGCCGGCTCCCGACTTCTGCTCGACCCTACCCTCGCCCGTGGTCTCAACTACTATACCGGCATCATCTTCGAAGCCAAAGCCCCTGCTGCAGTTAAAATGGGCAGTATCGGTGGCGGTGGCCGTTATGATGACCTGACCGGTTTATTTGGCGTACCCAATATTCCCGGGGTGGGTATTTCCTTTGGCGTGGACCGCATATATGATGTACTGGAAGAATTACAATTATTCCCGGCGGATGTACATGTGGGCACCCAGGTATTATTTTTTAATCTCGGGGAGCAGGAAAGCAAAAAATCCTTTGAATTGCTGCAACAACTCAGGCAAAAAGGAATACGCGGTGAACTTTTCCATGAGCAAACTAAATTCGACAAACAGTTTAAATACGCCGAGAAAAAAAGTATTCCCTTTATTGTGATACTTGGGGAAAAAGAACTGGCAGCAGGGACCTGTAATATTAAAGAATTGTCCACCGGCCAGCAACAAACAATAACATTCACTGATTTACTTACATACAAATTCTGATCATGAAATTCAACAGCCTTATCCTCGCTGCACTGGTGCTTATTGCCAGTCAGTCTGTTTGTGCCCAGACCGATCCCCTGTACAAATACATTCAGCCCGGAAGCCGGATGGTCATGCGTTTTAATCTTTTGAAAATAGCTTCCAAAGTACCCGGCGAAACCTTCCGCTCCAGTGCGCTTTACAAGGACATGATGAAGAAAGACAACGGGGAGATCAGTGCCTTCCTCGCAAACCCATCTGATATAGGGGTAGATTTCGCAACCGACTTTCTTCTTACGATGGTTACCGGTGAGGATGGCGAAAGCACTACGCCCCTGCTGATCGCCCGCTTAGGTGACGCAGTTAAATTTACCGCCAAGATGGGAAAAATGAACAAGGAAGGTGAAAACCGGGTCCAGGTTTTTGGCACCAACCGGCTGATGCTGCCCAAATCATTCGGTCCTGCAATCGCCTGGAATGACGAAGTATTGATCGTTACTTCGCTCAGTAACGCAAAGAAAGAACTTAATGCGCTATATGCTGATACCACTGATACCCGCGACATGGAAATCCGGATGAAGGAAGTGGAGGACCGGATGAATAAAGCCTTGAAGGAAACGTGTTTTGAAGCCCTTACCCCCCGTGCAAATAGCGCGTTTGTCAGCAGCCCTGTATTAAACAGCCTGATGAATGAAAGCGGCGATATCCGGATCTGGAACAGCGGAACAACAGCATCCAACACGAAGGACATCAAACAGCTTCCGGCATTCATGACCCGGTTCCTTTCCGCCATGCAGGCCGCTAACGGCAATGAACGTACGAGTATTATCAATTTTGATAACGGGAAAATTTCAGGGTCTTTCCGCAATTATATCAAGCCGGAAATGGGTGCCGTTTATCAGAAATACCCGCAGGAAGCCCTCCCCACCCGGCTGGTCAGCCGGCTCCCGGAAGGAAAAATACTGATGCTGATAATGAGTGCGGCCAATAAAGATATGACCCGTGAGATCAGTCAGCAGAATGGAATGGCCGGTTTTATGGATAGCCTGAAGCAATTCCTCAAAATGGACTTCACATTGCTCAGCAAGGCTTTTCAGAATAATGCGATGATGGTCATCATGGAATTACCCGCCAAAACGGAGCAGCAGGAGGAAAAGAAAAATCCGCTGGAGAACCTGGGCTTTTATTTTGTAATGCCGGTAGCGGATAAATCGGCCGTTGCCCAGCTGAAAGCACTGGCCGATCAGAAGATGGACTCGCTGGCCGCAACGGAAAAAGGAGAAAAGATCATGCGGATGTTCCGTCCCGCAATCCTGTACAATGACAGCCTTTGTGTGATCGCCCATTCAGCGGCCATGGCCGAAGCGTATCTCAATAATCCCGGAAACAGCCCCTTACCGGCCTGGCTTCCCGCCAGTCAAAAAGGCAATATGTGGATGAATCTGGGTTTCCGGGATATCATGACAATGGTCTATAATATGGCAGGTAAACCCGGAAAGAATAAAAACAAGCAGGCCATGGATGCCTTTGGCATGTTTGATCAGATGATCATCACCGGTGGTGATTATGCCAATGGCAGCCTGAACAGCCGGATGGAATTCCGTTTCAGCAACCCTGATAAAAACGTGTTGGAACAATTATTTGAGCTTGTTAATCAGGCCAGTCAGGAAAAAGCCCGGGCCAGCAGTGAATCTTTCGCTCCTCCAGTGATCGTGCCTGATGAAGAAGTTACAGATGCACCCATGGAAGCACCCCCTGCAAAGAAAAAAACGCCTGCCAAAAAGCCGGTAGCAAAGCCAAAGGGGAAAAACTAAGCCCCGTTTATAAGAGCGTAAGCCCTGCTGCCATCAGGCAGCAGGGCTTACTAATTTTTCAGACATTAATTTTCACGAAATAAATCAGCGTGATAAGTCAGGATAATTTTGTTGAATATTTGTAGCTGACAAAATAATTCAACCTAAAAGGATCTAATTGATGCGGTATCCATTACCACAAATCCCATTCAATTTTCCGTAGAAAACAGGCTGCGGAGTCCCCGGACTTTGATCCTTCCATATTCACATCCTGCACCTGGATCTGTA
>CALRQQ020000207.1:0-6519 GCA_943370345.1 Chitinophaga pinensis | reverse complement strand
ATTTCCAGTAAACTTAAATTGGCAATTGATTGATTTTTAATAAGTTGAGATTTAATAATTTAAAATGCTAAAATTTTTAGTAAAGTTGCTACAGGATAAGGTTAGTAACCATGTACTTAGACGCGAAGACATATTATTCGTTCTGCTTTGGCACGCACTCAACTGCCGGGCTGGTAGATGCTGCGGTGGAGCACGGCGTTACCACGCTCGCCCTGTGTAATATCAATTGTACCTACGATCATTGGGAATTTGTGAAACTTTGCCGCGGTTCGGGAATCAAACCGGTGCTGGGTGTGGACATCCGCAATGGTGATTCGCACCTGTATTTACTGCTCGCAAAAAACAACGATGGCCTTTGCTGGATCAATACCTTTCTCTCTGAACACATGATCACGAAAACAGATTTTCCATATGTTCCAGCTGCATCGCCCGATGTGTTTGTGATCTATCCGCACGGTAGCAAACAAACGGCTGAGTTAGCCGCAAATGAGCGTATTGGCATCAAACCTTACCAGGTGTCGTCCATTATCAATTTCAATCCCGGAGATCAGTACGTGATCCACCAGCCCATAGTAGTGCAGGACAAAGATCATTACTACCTGCATTGCCTGCTTCGCGCCATTGATAAGAACATTTTGCTCTCTCATCTCAAACCCGAGTATTGCTGCAGTAGCCAGGATATATTTCTCTCGCCCTCAAAAATCTTACAGGCTTTCAAGCATTACCCTGCACTTGTCACCAACACCTACAAATTGCTCGATGCCTGTAACATCGAAATGGATTTCCATGTGGACAAAACTAGGCAGGTATATGGCGGATCGAAGGAAGACGATTTTATTCTGCTGGAAAAACTGGCCAGTGCGGGGCTTACCAGGCGGTATGGGAAGAAAAACAAAAAGGCACTGGCCCGCTTACAAAGCGAATTGGAAGTAATCCGAAACCTGGGTTTTATTGGATACTTCCACATTAATTATGATTTTGTAAGATTTGCTGATTCACAGGGCTATTACCACGTTGGCCGGGGTAGCGGTGCCAACTCTATTGTGGCCTATTGTCTGGGTATTACCGATGTGGATCCCCTGGCCCTGAACCTTTACTTTGAGCGTTTCTTAAATCCGGAACGTACCTCACCGCCGGATTTCGATATCGACTTCTCCTATACGGACAGAGATGAGGTAATAGATTATATTTTCAAACGGTATGGTAAAAAACATGTAGCCTTGCTGGGCTCCTGCCCTACTTTTAAAAGCGATTCCATTATACGCCAATTGGGTAAAGTATATGGCCTGCCTGATGAAGAGATCAAAGCCTTTCAACGAACTCGAATACCTACCTGTGCCAAAACCAAAAAAATCGCAGTCTATGGGGGACTCATGCGAGGATTCCCATACACCCCTTCCCTGCACCCATGCGGCATCCTCATATCCGAACGCCCTATCTACGAATACATGTCGCTATTCATGCCTCCCAAGGGCTTCCAGACGGCACTGATGGACATGTTTACGGCAGAAGATATCGGCCTCAATAAGTTTGATGTCTTGAGCCAGAGAGGCCTGGGACATATAAAGGAATGCCAGCAACTCATCAAAGAGAATTATGGGAAGGAGATTGACATTCATCATACTGCCCCATTCTTCACTGACCCGAAAATCAAGGACCATATCCGCAAAGCCAATACGATTGGTTGCTTTTACATAGAGTCGCCGGCCATGCGAGGCCTGTTAAAAAAACTGCATTGCGATGATTACATCACCCTGGTTGCCGCATCCTCCATCATCCGTCCCGGTGTCGCACAATCCGGTATGATGCGGACCTATATTGAACGCTACCATAACCCGGAAAAGGTGGAGTACATCCACCCTACCTTCAAGGAGCACCTCTCTGAGACTTTTGGTGTCATGGTTTTCCAGGAGGATGTGATCAAAATCGCACATTATTACGGCGGCCTCTCACTTGGAAAAGCAGACATACTCCGTCGTGCCATGAGTGGTAAATACCGCTCCCACAACAAATTCAACGAGATCAAAAAAGAATTCTTTGCTTCTGCCGTTGCTCTCGGACGCGATGAAAATGAAGTCGCCGAAGTCTGGCGCCAGATGGAATCCTTTGCCGGTTATTCATTCAATAAGGCTCACTCAGCCAGCTTTGCAGTGGAGAGTTATATGAGTCTTTACCTGAAGACATACTACCCTCAGGAGTTTATGGTAGCGGTTATCAATAATTTCGGCGGATTCTATTCCCGCGAACTCTATTTCCTGGAACTGCTCAAATGTGGCGGAGAAATTCATCTGCCTTGTGTCAACCACAGTGACCATTATACCAATATACATAACCAAAAAGTCTATGTAGGTTTTATCCATATCAAAAGCCTGCAAAACAAGCTCATTGAAACACTGCTGGAAGATCGAACCCAAAACGGTACTTACACCAGCCTGACCGATTTTATTGAACGCACCAACCCAGGTCTGGAGCAATTAAACATCCTGATCCGCATAGGTGCCTTCCGCTTCACGAATAAATCAAAGAAAACCCTCCTATGGGAAGCCAATTTTCTCCAAAAGAAAGCCTCCGTAGAGCCCCCCGAAGTACAGTCAATGTTTAACGAGCCCCTGCAGTTTGGCTTTGAACTTCCCCAACTATCCGACGATCCCATCGACGATCTCTACGACCAGATGGAGATCATGAATTTTTGCACCACTAATCCCTTCGCCCTTGTTGACGAAGACCCTAAAAAGTATGTTGCCGCAAAAGACATGGCGCACCACTCCGACAAAACCATCACCATGCTCGCCTATTTCATCGCCCGCAAGCATGTGATCACCAAAAACGACGACGCCATGTTCTTTGGCACCTTTGTCGATGCCAACCTCGACTGGATCGACACCGTCCACTTCCCTGACGCCGCCAAACGTTACCCTCTGCACAGCAGCGGCTTCTATAAAATCAAAGGGAAGGTGGCAGAGGACTTTGGGGTATTTAGTCTCGAAGTTACCTGGATGGGAAAAGTTGGTTATAAAATTAGGTCATATGTAAACTAATATCATAGATCATAGAGGCCAAACGATAGTCATATCCGAGTATCCTAAAAAGTGAAAATTGATGGTTAATATTACACTCGAGTATAATAACTTTTGAAGCCCTACAAGTGTTGTTAATTCAGTAAATATCAATGATTTAGCTAAATCATGAAGTTTATTCGATTGTATAACTCTCAAATTCTCAAGGTTATTGACAGCAATATGAAATTAATTTACTCGTTTTAGTAAATAGAAGTGAAATATATCTATTTTGAGCACGTAAATTGCTTTACTTAAAGTTATGAATCAGGAACTACTGTTACGCTTATTTAGGTCAATTGAAGGAGAACGTAATGAAGATATCATTAAGGTCGCAGAATCAATCATAACTGAAGAATCAAAAAAAGGCCATGAAAAGCTGGCGGATAAACTACGCGAAATCCTTACCCGAAATATCAATAACTACTCCAACTTCCGAGGTGAATTGAAATCAATCCTTCCTAGCGGTGTAACAATTCCTACTGATAAGAGACATAATATTCCATTGGCAACATTTGTCGACCGAGAACATTTGCGATATCAGATGATCTTACCTGATTTGATCGAAGCAAAGATCAAAAGAATTGAACTGGAATTTGTTGCGAGAGAAAGACTCAAACTACATGGGCTAAAGCCAAAACAAAAGATTCTTTTATATGGCCACCCTGGTTGCGGCAAGAGTATGACAGCAGAACGCATTGCCTACAATATAGGATTGCCTTTTTTAAAAGTACGTTTCGAAGCCATTATTTCTTCTTATTTAGGAGAATCAGCCACTAACCTGAAGAAACTTTTTGAATCTATTCAAAAAGTGCCATGTGTATTGCTATTGGATGAATTTGATTTTATTGCAAAAGCCAGATCAAGTGGACATGATGTAGGTGAAATGCACCGCTTAGTAAACCTGTTGCTTAACCTTTTAGAGGATTACAAAGCACCAGGCATTTTAATAGCAACTACTAATTTTGAAGGCTCAATTGATTTTGCTCTATTCAGGAGATTTGATGAAATCATCGAAATGCCTAAGCCTTCGGTTAATGAGATAGCCCGTCTTCTTGATCAAACACTTTCTGCAATTGAAAAATCCCCCCGCATAAAATGGACGCTATTGTCCGAAAAACTTGTCGGTTTCTCAGCAGCACTGGTAGTGAAGATCGCAAATGATGCAGCCAAAATTTCTGTAATTGATGGAATGAAGCAATTGGAACAGGAACATTTGGAAAGATCCATAGCAGAGAACGCCGTGTTTAACACAAAGTAAAATGGCGGAATTCCCACATTTGCCCATGCCAATAAAGGCACGGGGTAATCATCGTGCCTTCGGTGGCGGGCCGGGCAAAATGCCTCAAACAATTTTAAACCAGGAAAACAGACGTTCACATGGCAGGGATCTCAAACTGCAAGCTACAGCAGTATTGAATGAGTGGGAGACTAACAAAGAAAATAGGATTGCTGATTTACCTAATGAAGACGTTATCCCAGTTTTCTTAAAGGTAGATGCAGATTATTTAGATGTTGATACCCTTTCTTATTTCGGCATTGACGTTATAGCTGAAGAAGAAGGTGGTTATATAATAGGAGCTTCAAGTGATTACTTTCTATGTCTCAAGGATAAAATTGATGACTTTATTAATAGACGGACTATTTCAAAGAATAAAGCCGCACAGCTTTGGCAAATTTTGAACGGGACTAATTGGAGACTTGATAACATACTCTCAGCAGAACTAAATGCGAAATGGAATAATATAGCAGATGATGAATTGATGCTGGTAGATGTGAGTATTGCTTGTGCTCTAAGAATTCCTCCAGAACCCAAAAAAGGTCCAACAGAATCAAACAGAAAATTCGATATACGCTACGCAGGTTGGCAAAGCGAAAAAGCGAGGATTGAAGCACGCAGAGATGACCTTGAATTAAGAAGACAGGAAGAATTCGATAAGTATCTTATTTCACTTGGAGCTACGCGCATGAGTTCCTTTGTGGGTTTCGAAGACAGCTTCAGTTGTAGAATATCTTTAAGTGGCCGCGCCTTAAAGGAAATTGTATTAAGATATCAATATCTTTTTGATGTTACTGAATATGATGAGATCATTTACCACGATGAAGAAACCGGACAAGTAGTAATTGCAGATCTTACAATAGAAGCTCCTGATGAAAATGCTCCTAAAATTTGTATAATAGATTCGGGAATCCACGAACAGCATTTAATGCTACGAAGTGCCATCGACTATACGGTATCAAGATCGTATAGCGATCCCGGAAATGTAGCCGATGAAGTTAGCAATGGAGGACATGGCACCAAAGTTGCAGGTGGTGCCATTTTCGGCAATACTATACCAAAAAGCGGAAACTTTAAAAGTGATGTTTGGGTACAGAATGCCAAAATCTTAAATAACGATGCTAAACTGCCTATGGATCTATATCCCCCACAACTTATGAAACAAATTGTGGCAGATTTTAACGGCACGACAATATTTAATCTATCTGTCAATTCATTTGCAGCCTGCCGAACGAAGCATATGTCAGAATGGGCAGCTACAATAGACAGATTGATGTTCGACAATGATATACTGTTCATAATATCCGCAGGAAATATAGAAGGAACATATGGTCTAATAACAAAACCAGGGATTCGCGACTATATAACAAGCGGCAAATCTTATCCTGGCTATTTACTAGAGTCTTCGTGCCGAATAGCGAACCCTGCGCAAAGTTGCTTCGCACTCACTGTTGGTTCAATTTGTCATAATGGGTACGAAGATGCTGACAGAAAATCTTTTGGAACTCGGCATCAAGTCTCGTCTTTTTCAAGATGTGGATTAGGACTCTGGGGTATGATTAAACCAGATGTAGTTGAATATGGAGGCGATTATTTACACGAGAAAACCGGTGCAATGCTACTGAGTAATCATAATTCAGTGAGTACAGAAGTGATTCGATCAACATATGGAGGTGGTAATGCAATTGGGTATCATGTTGGCACTTCTTACTCTGCACCAAAAGTCGCACATATTGCAGGCTCACTTCTAAAAGAAATACCATATATCGGAAGTCTATTACTTAGAGCACTCATAGCACAAGGAGCAAGATTACCTGAAGAGGATTTTTTAAACCCCACACTGGATTCTTTGAGAAAGTATGGTTATGGTATCGCTAATAAGGAAAGAACAGTCAGCAACACGGAAAGACGAATTACACTGACCGGCGAAGGAAATATTTCGCCCAAATTGGCACAAATATATTCAATCGCAATTCCAGATGAAATGAGCAGAGCTGGTAACGAATATAATATTTTGATTGAAGTTACACTCTCATTTGTTGCAAGGCCTAGACTTACAAGAAGAACAACCAAATCGTATTTGTCAACTTGGGTAGATTGGCGATCTTCTAGATTGAATGAACCTGTCAACCAATTTGAACGCCGTATGATAAAATTTATTGATACGGGAATTGAAGATGAAAA
>CALRQQ020000206.1:0-6548 GCA_943370345.1 Chitinophaga pinensis | reverse complement strand
ACTTTATGAAGACGGCAAATTACTGGAGAAACACAAATTCTATTTAGAGAAGGACTTCTGATACCAGTTCGCTTTCAAATACACGTTCAAAATTCCGTTTCACTTTTTCTTTTACCTCCTGCATATCCAGTATACGACCCAGTTCGCGTTGTAAGGAAGTGACCTGTTTATTGACTATGCCACAGGGAATGATATGATTGAAATAAGAAAGATCGGTATTAACATTGAAGGCAAATCCATGCATGGTGACCCACCGGCTGCAACGTACCCCGATCGCACAGATCTTTCGTTCTTTCCCCGGCTGATCCGGATCGATCCAAACACCGGTTTCCCCGGCTGAACGCTCCCCTTTGATCCCGTATTCCGCCATGGTGAGAATGATCACTTCCTCAATATTCCGGAGGTACTTTCCGATATCGGTATAATATTTTTCCAGGTCGAGGATCGGGTATCCCACGATCTGATCAGGGCCATGAAACGTGATATCCCCTCCCCGGTTGGTATGAAAAAACTCGATCTGATTAGCCTGCAATTCCTCATCACTGAGCAACACATTCTCCTTGTTCCCGCTTTTGCCCAACGTATACACAGGAGGATGCTCTACAAAAAGGAGAAAATGTTCGGTGGATACAGCAGCTTCCGGAGCTGATTTACGGCGTACATTCTCCTTTAAAAGGGACTCCTGCAGGTCCCAAGCTGCCTGATAATTCATTTGCCCAAGGTCCCTGAATATGACTTTTTGCATTTCCATCGGTAAAAAGCAAATTTACCAACAAATTTCCATCCTTTACCTTTGCCGGCTATGCAGGAAGATATGGACCAGCTCCTACCGGAGCAAAATGAAGGCAGTGACGAACTGTACGAACGCTTTACCCTTGTCATCGATAAGGGACAGGAACCCTTACGGATCGACAAATTCCTCTCGAACCGGATCGAAGGAGCAACCCGCAATAAGTTGCAGCAGGCCATGAACCTGGGCATGGTGCAGGTCAACGGCGCCCCGGTTAAACCCAACTACAAGGTGAAACCCCTCGATCATATCGTGATCTATTCAGATATGAGTCCGGATCAAACCGACGTAGTGCCTGAAAAAATGGACCTCAATATCGTGTATGAAGATGCTGATCTGATGGTGGTCAATAAACCCGCCGGGATGGTAGTGCATCCGGGCAGCGGCAATTACTCCGGCACTTTACTGAATGGTGTCTCTTATTACCTGCAACAGCAAAACCCATCCATTTCTGAAGATACTCTGCCCCGTTTTGGACTGGTTCACCGGATCGATAAGAATACCAGCGGACTGCTGGTGCTGGCCAAAACAGACAAAGCCATGCGGGCACTGGCCAAACAGTTTTTTGACCATACAGTAAAACGTCAGTATGTGGCCCTGGTCTGGGGCGATATGGAACAGGACAGCGGCACTATTATCGCCCATGTGGGTCGACACCAGCGCTTCCGTAAACTCTTTGAAGCTTATCCGGAAGGGGATCATGGAAAAGATGCAACCACTCACTACAAAGTGATGGAACGTTTTGGCTATGTTACCCTCGTGCAGTGTATACTTGAAACCGGGCGCACCCACCAGATCCGGGTGCACATGAAATATATCGGCCATCCCCTGTTCAGTGATGATTTTTATGGAGGTGATAAGATCGTAAAAGGCACGATCTATACCAAGTACAAGCAATTCGTGGAAAACTGTTTCGCCCTTTGTCCACGCCAGGCTTTACATGCGAAAACACTGGGCTTTGTTCACCCCACTACCGGTGAGGAAATGCATTTTGATACGGAGTTGCCACCAGATATTGAAGGAGTGATTGAGAAGTGGAGGAAGTATAGTACAAGTCGGTAGTCGGGAGTCGGTAGTCGGGAGTCAGGAGACGGGAGTATGTACATTTTACTCTTCAGTGTCCTTCATGTTTTAGTATTCCTGCCCACTTCCTATTACCTATTCACTATTTACGATTATCTAACAAAATCAAAAAGAGTGGCAGTAAACACCCCCCTTTCCCTCTTCTTGAACGCCACATCCCAGTTGCCGATATAGCGGAGTAATTTGGGCACCAGCAGTTCGCCCACTTTGGTCATCTGCACTTCCATGTGTACTTCAAAATCATAAACACCTGCATTGTAGCTCATATCGTAGTTGCGGGCCATCACTTCCATGGTCCGTGTATTGAACCAGGTGACCATATTATCGATCACGATCTTGTCTTTTTTGCCGTCGAGATCTTCTTTGGCCTTAATAGTAAATACATAACAGGATTGTCCTTCGTAATCCCCGTAATCAATAATGAAATCATAGTATTCAGCCCGATCGGGATCAAAAATATCGATCTTGTCACCGATGAACGGGATCCCGGGTATCTTCTTTCCGGGATTGAAAAAAAGCATTTTGAGTTGCTGTTTGTGTTTGGCCAGACCGCTGGCTGAACGCGGATTGAAATCAACACCTTTTACGATATTATTCTCTCCGCAGACCTTACCCGTTGTAAAAAAAAGACCGGCATACAGATCGGCGGTATAATAATTAAACGCATGCTGATCGTCGTAAAAATCCCCGGTGCTTGTTTCGCTCAGCACGTCCATGGTACGGCAGCCTTCGGTCCTTACCTGACGGGTCTTGCTGATCAATGATGCCTGTACATTACCCTTTTTGTCACGGATCCGAATATCATTCCACGATGTAAATCCGATCACATGCAGGTTACGGAAGGCTTTGTAAAAAGTCGTATCATTCCTGACCTGGTTGATAAAACGGGCCACATTCAGATCGCTCCGGATGATCACTTCCGACAGGTTGACCATTTTGGCCAATCGCTGATTGTCCAGCGAATCCTCGCTTTCCTGACCATGAGAGATCAGGTTGAAGAGTAAGAGTAGTAAGGTGAAGAGTCGGTTCATGCATTTAACCGGGGAACATCATCTTGTAATCCACATTGATCTTTCCCTTGGTTATATCGTTGAGTTTCCCTTTCATTAATTTCCGCTTCAGTGGCGAAATATGATCAATAAACAGTTTGCCTTCAATGTGATCATATTCATGCAGAATGACCCGGGCCGTAAGGCCGGAGAAGGTCGTGGTATGTTCGTTGAATGAAGCATCCAGATAGGAAAGGGTTACGGTTTCGTGCCGGTAAATATCTTCCCTGATCCTGGGGATACTCAGGCATCCCTCGTTGTAGGACCATTCCTCCCCGTCCAGATCCACAATATGAGCATTGATAAAAACCGATTTTAATCCCGGGGCATCCGGGTATTCTTTTTGTTCCTCTTCATTCATGCCCGAAAACATCTGCTCCGTGTCCACCACAAACAAACGGATATCCCGGTTGACCTGTGGAGCGGCCAGTCCTACCCCACTGCTCGCATACATGGTTTCCCACATATCCTCAATGAATTTATCCAACTGGGGATAATCAGCTGAAATATCTGTTGCCAGCTTCCGCAGTACCGGGTGGCCGTATGCTACGATAGGTAAAATCATAAGGCAAAAATACTGAAAAAAAACCAAGACCTTCAAAGCCTTCAGCCTAAACGCCAACCCACTTACCGTTCAACATTCACCTTACAGACTTCTCAGATATTCCTGCAGCATGATCGTTGCCGCGATCTCATCCACCAGGGCTTTGTTCCGTCTGTCCTTCTTTTTCATTCCCATTTCCAGCATGGCATCCTTGGCCATTTTGGAGGTATAACGTTCATCCACTCTTTTGATGGGCATTCCGGGAAAATTCCGTTGAAGATTCTTTATGCAATTCTCGACCAAAGGAGTGGCATGGGTGGCGGTATCGTCCCAGTTCTTAGGTTCACCGATCAGGATCAGTTCCACGGGTTCCCGGGCAAAATAGTCTTTCAGAAATGGGATCAGGGTCTTTGATTCCACCGTGGTCAGTCCGGTGGCAATGATCTGCAGGGGATCCGTCACCGCCAGTCCGGTACGCTTACCGCCATAATCGATACAAATGATTCTTGCCACCAGTTATATTTTATTGATAAAGAGATCTGCTATCACAAAAACAGCAAAGACCACGGAAGCAATGCCATTGGCCGTCATAAAGGCCAGGTTGACCCGTTTGAGGTCATTGGGTTTGACGATCGAATGCTGGTAGGCGAGCATCCCGATAAACACCAGCACCCCGATCCAGTAGAGCCAGCTGAATTGTCCATAGACCCCGGCATACACCACGGCTCCTGCACTGAGCAGATGGAGTACTTCGGAGACCAGCAGGGCCTTGCCCTTGCCCAGCCAGGCGGGTATGGAATAGAGTTGATTGGATCTATCAAACTCCTCATCCTGCAAGGCATAAATGATATCAAAGCCACTGACCCAGAAGATCACCGCAATGGAAAAAAGAACAGGTAATAAAGCAAACTCACCGGTTACGGCGAGATAGGCACCGATGGGTGCGAGCGATAAGCCAACCCCGAGGATCAGGTGACAAAGCGGAGTGAAGCGCTTGGTATAACTATAACCCAGCACTACCGCAAGGGCTACCGGTGACAAATAAAAACAAATGGAATTGATGAACCAGGTACAAGTGACAAATAACATACAACTGACAAAGGTAAACAACAGGGCGTTCTTCGGAGTGATCACCCCGGCCGGGATTTCCCTGACCGCTGTCCGCGGGTTCTTTGCATCAAAATGACGGTCGAGGTATCGGTTAAAGGCCATGGCGGCGCTGCGGGCAAAGACCATGCAGAAAACAACCATGATAAATTTTATCAAAAGATCATTCCATGGAAACATAGGCGGAAAAACACGGTTATGCCAGCCCGGAACAATTGAAGTACTTTCAAAAACAGCAAGGAAAAATCCAATCAAAGCAAAGGGCATCGCAAAGATCGTATGCGAGAATTTGATGAGACTTAAGTATGATTTCACTTTGGTCATGAAAATGGATAATGAGTAATGAATAAAGAGTGCCTCTTAAGAAACCTTGATCCGGGTACGAACCAATTCCCAGAGTACCACACCAGCGGCGGTCGCGATATTCAGTGAATGTTTCATCCCCAGTTGCGGTATCTCCAGGCAACCGTCGCATAAGGCAATGGTAGATTGCTCCACCCCGGTAACTTCATTACCAAATACAACGGCTATTTTTTCATCCGCGTCAAAACCGATCGCATTCAGTTTAAAACTGCCTTCTGCCTGTTCAGCGGCATATACATTGAAGCCATCCTGCCGGGATTCCGCGATCGCCTCTTCACTTGTTTTAAAGTATTTCCAGCTCACGGTCTCTTCAGCACCCAGGGCCGTCTTTTTGATCTCTTTATGCGGAGGTTTCGCGGAATACCCAATGATATAGATCGCCTGTACCAGAAAAGCATCGGAGGTACGGAACACACTGCCCACATTGTAAGCGCTGCGGATATTCTCCAGTATCAGAATAATGGGCGTTTTTTCAGAAGCCTTGAACTCTTCCACCGACTTCCGTCCCAGTTCGGCCATGCTCAGTTTTCGCATGGCGCAAAGTTAAGGGCCGGGGGCTTACTGTTTAAGCAGCTTTTTCGTTCCTTTTTCGCCACCGGCAGCTTTATAGGAAAGCAGGTAGATCCCGGGCGTCCATTGGTCGGTTTGTACGGTAAAATAATTCTCGCCATACTGCAGGCCATAGGTCTGTTTCCACATGGAGCGGCCCATGGCATCCGTAATTTGTATGTTCAGTGTTTGTGCAGATTTTGATTTAATGTCCAGGGTGAAATGATTTGTGATCGGATTGGGATAAAACGCAGGGATGATCGAAGCCTTTTCAGTGGCCGGATAATCGTAACAGGGACCTGCATTGGGAATGGCTGAACTGATCCAACTGGTCCGTGCGATCAGCCAATCTTTCAGGGCCGTAACCTCGCCGGAATAACTGGTCGGAATCGGTTGCGGATTGGGCCAGATATATTGGCCCAGTACCGGCCAGCGCTGAAAATGACGGGTGCGGGCTTCAGCCGTTAAAGCCACCACGGAATCGATGAGTTTGAAAATGCGGGTATCACTCAGGCTAGCGGCACGAACCTGTTTCCACCGGCAACGGAAAGCTGCCTGATAAGCACTGTCTTTCTCTAATTGGTACCACCAGAACGGGATCTGGAAATAATCCTGTGGACAATCGCGGTTGAACTGAAAAGCCCACCCGGCCGTTTCTGCACCCCGGCAATAATTGGCATTGCGGAAAGCCAGATCATAATCCCAGGCAGGACCGGCAATGATCTTCCCCCCTTTACTCTGCCGGTCTTTATTAAAATAGGAACTGAGCCGGTAACCATCCACATTTCGGCTGATCTCATTTACGATCGAAAAATCAATGAATGAGGCTTCATCGGCAAATTTGCGCCAGCCGGTCTGTTTATCCTGGAACTGTTCTCCTTTAAGGGCCGATTCAAAACTGTCCACATAACTCTTCAGGTAGTTTTGCTGAGCTGAAACAATGGAACTCAACTTGGGATAGATATAGGAGAACCGGATATTCTGACCTGAATTGCCATACGGAGGATAGACGGCAGAATACCAGCCATCCGGTTCCTTGTCGATCGAAAAAATATACCCGCCG
>CALRQQ020000205.1:0-6561 GCA_943370345.1 Chitinophaga pinensis | reverse complement strand
TTTACTTTATTTATTACTTAGTTTGAAAGTCCGCAAGTCCGTAAGACAAAAGAACTTTTCGTAAAGCGGGGTCGTACTCCTGACTCCCGGCTTTCTTATCCCTGGCGCTGCTTGAAGCGGGGATTCTTCTTGTTGATCACATACAGCTTGCCCTTACGACGTACAATTTTACAGTCGACGCTGCGCTTTTTGATGGATGCTCTTACTTTCATATTAGTTTAGCTTTGAGCGTTGAGCTGCGAGTGTTGAGCTTAAGGCTCACAACTCATAGCTCGTGGCTATTTATTTATACCTGAAATTGATTCTTCCCCTCGTCAGATCATATGGCGAAAGTTCCACCCCTACTTTGTCACCGGGTAAAATACGGATGTAGTGCATCCTCATTTTTCCTGAGATGGTGGCCAGTATTTCGTGGCCATTTTCCAGCTTCACCCTGAACATTGCGTTGGACAGAGCTTCGAGGATAATACCATCCTGTTTGATGAGCGGTTGTTTCGACATAAATTTTAGGGCTGCAAAGATATGCCTATATGGCCGAATAATGAAAAAACCCCGAAAAAATTTCGGGGTTATGTGAAAATAGGTCTTTTAAAGCTTCAATTTACTGATTTTCAGTCTTTTCAGACCTTATCTAGGTGCACTTTGGTCATGTCCAGGTACAGATTCTGGAACTGATGCACGGAAAGCGGGAAATCGAAATGGCGCCGGTCTTCCCGCCACCACATCTCAATTTTAGAGAAATCGCCCTTTTTAGGCAGGAAAACCCGGAACGAGTCCCTTTTGTACTTTACCCCCCCGTTCAGGTCCTCGCCGGTAAATCCGAGGCGGGTAAGCTGATGTTCATCCAGTGGCACCGCATGCATGTCTTCCTGGTCATACCAGAATTCCTGGATCCCGTTGTTGACCAGGGCCTGGTGTTCGGCCGGACTTGTTTTAACGACTGTCCCCTCCCTCATCAATCCATCGTCGTCGACCGTGATGATGTCTCCGTCTTTAAGGTTGTTGATCTTGAGCATAGCGAATCGTTTTTGTTTATCCGAATATACCAAATTTTCATTGCAACCTGAAACGATTTTACTCAGGACCTTTTATGATAATTCAACACGGCCCACCCATTCAGGAACAGGGCAAAGCCGGTAATGGTGAGCAGGGGTTCCATAATATCCGACAGACTGCTCCCTTTAAGTACCACCATCCTTATTACCTGTATAAAATAAGAGACCGGATTGGCCCTTGTAATGGCTTTGGCCCAATCCGGCATACTGTCAATTGAGGTATACAATCCACTCATCAGCACAAAGATCATCATCAGGAAAAAAGAGATCAGCATGGCCTGCTGCTGGCTTTCTGCAAACGTGGAGATGAGGAGACCGAGTCCCAGCACCGCAAAAAGATAGATCCCGGCAAACAGGTAAATAGTGCCCATATTACCGACCGGAATGATCCCGTAAAAGAAACGGGAAATCAGGAAACCGATGGTGAATATGATCAGTCCAAGGATCCAGAAAGGGATCAGTTTACCCAGGATAAAATGAAATTTCTTTACCGGGGTCACATTGATCTGCTCAATGGTCCCGATTTCTTTCTCCTTTACAATATTAATAGCCGTAAGATTGGCCCCCACCATGGTCAGCAGCAATACCAGCATACCAGGTACCATAAAAAGCTTGTACTTCATCAGGGGGTTGAACCAGTTGGAGGAACTGATCTCTATACTGGTTTCGGGACTGAAGCGCGGAAACTGGATCCATTCCGACCGGACCTCCCGGTTGTAATCCTGGAGGATACTCCGGAGATAGGTACTGCCCAACCCCGCCTTCACGCCATTAATGGCATTCGCCGCCATGAATAACCGGCCTTCATTTTCCCTGACGAGTTCCTTCTCAAAAGAAGACGGGATCTCCAGGATGATATCTGCTTTTTCATGCTCCACTAATTCGAGGGCATTGGCATAAGAAGACGAATAATCTGTTAAAATAAAATAACCGGAAGCAGTCACCTTATTGATCAGGCTGCGGGAATAGGAAGAATGATCATGATCGATCACCGCCAGCTGAATGTTCTTGATCTCATAATCCGCGGCCCAGGGAAGTACCGCCAGCTGGATCACCGGCATTACAAAGATCAGCCGCAGGATGCCCGGGTCGCGGAAGATCTGACGGAATTCTTTCTGCAATAAAAAAAACAATGTCCTCATGCTAACCGGATTTTAAAATTCTTAATGGCCAGTCCGAGGAAGAAGACCAGCATACCCACCAGGATCAGGGTCTCTTTCCAGACCGTATGCAGTCCGGTGCCTTTGATCATAACCGACTTCACAATTATATAGAACCATTTCGCCGGTACAATATTCGATACGGTGCGTAAGGGCAGGGGCATGTTCTCTACCGGGAACATGAACCCGCTCAGCATTACGGTAGGCAGAAACATCCCTACGAGGGAAATAAACATGGCTGTCTGCTGCGACTCCGCCCGGGCAGAGATCAGCAACCCCAGGGCCAGGGAAACCAGGGTGAAAAGGAAACTCTCCCCCACCAACAGGATCAGGCTCCCGTTGATCGGCACATCCAGCACATACTTACTTAATAATAATATACTCGTGATATTAATGGAAGACAGCAGCAGATAAGGCACCGCCTTGGCCAGTACGATCCGGAAAGGTTTCATGGGTGATACCAGCATCACTTCCATCGTACCCATTTCCTTCTCCCGCACAATCGTGATGGCGGTCATCATGGTGCAGACCAGTAACAGCACCATGGCCATAACACCCGGCACAAAATTGTACGCCCCTTTCAGTTCGGGGTTATACAACATGCGTATTTCAGGGGTGATCGTATATGGAAGTTTGCGTCCATTGGTGATCCGGTTCTGATAATCCATGATCACCGCTGATGCATAACTGGTCAATGTATTGGCCACATTGGGATCCGAGGCATCCGCCAGCAATTGTATCGGTGCCTTATTGAAACGATTCAGGTCTTCCTTAAAATGCGGAGGAATGATCACGGCCAGTTTGACCTTACCCTTCTGGAAGATCTTCTCCACTTCCCCGGGACTGCTGATCTCCTGCTCCACTTCAAAATACCGGCTGGCTTCCAGTTCACTGATCAGCGAAGCAGTGGCTGCATCTTTCGACTGGTCCCAGACCGCGATCCTGGAATTCTTCACCTCATTTGTCAACGCAAAACCAAAAATGATGATCTGTACCACTGGCATGAACAGCAGAATGAACATGGTCCGTTTATCACGGAAAATGTGATGAAACTCTTTGCGGACAAATGATATGAATTGTTTCATAATCTTATTAAAATTCCAAGCCAAAAACATGAAATCCCTACTCCCGACTCCCGACTGCAAACTCCTTACTCCCCTCTCACCGCCTTACGCGCCAGCTTCAAAAACACCTCATCCATTGAAGCCGCTCCGAAGTTCTTCTTCAACTGAACCGGCGTATCGAGTGCATCGATGCGACCATCCACCATTATACTCACCCGGTTGCAGTACTCCGCTTCATCCATATAGTGGGTGGTCACAAATACGGTTATCCCTTCTGCAGCAGCTTCATAGATCAGGTTCCAGAATTCCCGGCGGGTAACAGGATCCACACCACCGGTGGGCTCATCGAGGAACACTAAACGGGGTTCATGGAAGATGGCAACAGAGAAAGCCAGTTTCTGTTTCCAGCCAAGGGGTAGTGATTTCACCAGCTTATCCGCCTCACTGGTCAGGTGCAATTGCTTTAATACCAATTCCGTTTTCTCTCTGATAAAGGCATTGCTCTTGCCATAGATCCCGGCATAAAACCGGATATTCTCACGCACCGTCAGGTCTTCATATAAGGAGAATTTCTGACTCATGTAACCGATATTCCGTTTGATCTTTTCATTCTCTTTATATACATCAAAGCCGGCCACCATGGCCTTACCCGAAGTCGGCATAGAAAGTCCGGACAACATCCGCATAGCCGTGGTCTTGCCGGCACCGTTGGCTCCCAGGAAACCAAAGATCTCTCCCCGGTTGACTTCAAAGCTGATGCCGTCGACGGCAGTAAAATCGCCGAAGCGCTTTGTCAACTTATCTGCTATTATTACTTTTTCAGCCATTTTTGTTTTTTATGATCATGTCACCCCTTCGGGGTTCAGGAGACACTTGCTTCCCTCTTTTCTATAATCATGTCAGCCCTTCGGGCTTTAGAATAATACCACTAGTAATAGTTCATCCACTCTCCACTCTCCACTCTCCACTCTCCACTCTCCTCTCTCCTCTCTCCTCTCTCCTCTCTCCTCTTTCCACTCACTCTCCCATCAATCGTATAAAACAATCCTCAATATTTGGTTGCGCATCGACCAGGTCATACTTCATTCCTGTTTTGTCCAGGGCTGACCGCAGCGCCGCTTCCCCGTTTTCATGCAGCACAATATGATGATACTCGCCAAATGGATAAGCATGTTCTACTGCCGCATGTTCGTTCAGCAATTTTAATAAGCCCAGCATATTCTCCGTTTTGGCGGCAAGCAGTTTCTTACCAAACTGATTGACGATACCGGCAGGAGTATCGATCTGCATGATACGGCCGGACTGGATCAGGGCCACCCGGTCACATAGACCGGCTTCATCCATATAGGGGGTAGAGACCAGGATCGTGATCCCCTGTTCTTTCAGCTGCTTCAGCATTTCCCAGAATTCTTTTCTGGAAACGGCATCAACGCCGGTTGTGGGTTCATCGAGGAACAAAACCGAAGGACGATGGATCAATGCACAACTCAGGGCCAGTTTTTGTTTCATACCCCCGGAGAGTTTACCGGCCCGGCGGTCTTTGAAGGGTTCGATCTGCGAATAAATATTTTTGATCAGGTCGTAGTTTTCTTCGATAGTCGTATTGAAAATGGTAGCAAAGAAATCAAGGTTCTCTTTTACCGTCAGATCCGGGTAGAGGGAAAAACGACCTGGCATATACCCCACCCGTTTGCGGATCTCTTTATAATCCTTTACCACATCAAAGCCATCCACCGTTGCGGTTCCTTCCTCCGCCAGCAATAAAGTGGTCAGCACCCGGAACAGTGAGGTCTTACCGGCCCCGTCCGGACCGATCAGGCCAAACAGCTCCCCTTGTTGCACGTCAAAACTGATCCCGTGCAGGGCGGTGGTGGTACTTTTTTTTGTACCATATCGTTTCACTATGTTATCTACTGTAACTGCGTTCATGAGAGAAGGCTGTTAGGTGTTAGCTGTTAGGTGTTGGGGTTGGGGTCTTGTTTTTATTATTGAGTGAATTTCACTTCTCCGTACATGCCGATTTTCAGATAGCCGTCATTCTTCACTTTGATCTTGGTAGCATATACCAGATTGGCGCGCTCGTCTTTTGTCTGAATAGTTTTCGGGGTAAACTCGGCTTTATCGGATACCCAGCTGATGGTGCCGGAATACTCCTTGTATTTATTTGCGCCATCGTCCACCAGCACTTTTACGGACTGACCCAGTTTTACCTGCGACAATTGTGTGCCGGTAATATAGGCGCGTAATGTGATCGTGGAGAGATCCGCTATTTTATACAATGCTTTACCCATGGATGTGATTTCTCCCTGCTCGGCATACTTGGTCAGCACAGTACCGCTAACCGGATTTACAATAGAAGTTTTTTTCAACTGGTCTTCCAGTTGCGCAACTCTTTTTTGTAAAGGTTTCCCTTCACTGAGGATACTGCGGTTTTGCGTGGCTACATTGCTTTGCTGCACCTGGATCTGCTGACGGGTCACATTCATACTCCGTTTGGCCACGTCGATCTGGGCGTTAATGTCATCCAGTTGCTTGCCGGTAGCCGCATCCTGTTTCAACAGATTCTGGATACGCCCCTGTTCATGCAACAGGTTGTTCAGCTGTGATTGCTGTACGGCCAGCTGGTCTTCCAGTAGTTTCACCTGCGGACTCACATCCGCCGTTTTCTCTCCCAATGCCTGTATACTGGACTCCACCTGTTCTTTCTGCAGACTGATATTGGTGGCGTCTACCGTACCCACCACAGTGTCTTTGCCGATCGTCTGTCCTTCTTCGACAGTAAAAGAAGTCAGCTTACCCGATGATTCAGCGGAAACGATCACTTCATTGGCTTCAAATGTGCCACTGGCATCTGCTTTCCCAGTGCCTGTTGAGCAGGCAGTAGCTACAAAAGCGAGGAGGGCGATGGTCATGATATGCTTCATATTGCTATAATTGAATTCCCGGAGGATTTATTTTCCTAAAATGGTTTGGTAATTGATCTGTGCTTGCAGTAATTGTACTTTATGTGTGACCAGGGACTGGCGGGCCTGGTCTTCGGCATTAACTTCTTTCAGATAATCATTGGCAGTGATCACTCCGTTCTCCAATTGCGCTTTGGCTGCTTCGGTCACGGTCTTCCGGAGTTCAATGATCGCATCATCGGAACGGATCAGTTGCTGCAGCTTATCGATCTCTGCTGCCTGTTGCTTTAACTGTGAGTTGGTATTGAGTAAAAATGTTTCCTTCTGCACTTCCACGATCTGCTTATTCACCTGCACCTGTTCCTTTTCTTTCTTTTTG
>CALRQQ020000204.1:0-6594 GCA_943370345.1 Chitinophaga pinensis | reverse complement strand
GAAATGATGGCTTTTTCTTTGTCTATCACTGAGTTAGAGTAGTTGTCTTTTTTATTTTCGAAATTTTAGCACCGGTCATTTAGTACATCTTCTTTGAACTGAAGTATCTGTTTTCTCATTTCTTTAATCTCTTTCATCTTTAGTTCTAATGAAATCAACTTGTCTTTTAAAATCTCCAGTTTTTGCTTCTTTGTATACTTCCTGTTATACCAAGCATCAATGATTTGACCAATTTCCTTAATGGTGAAGCCTACTGACTTGGCATCACTGATGAACTCCAGTTTTTCAATAGTTACATCGTCATAATGAAAGTAATTATTTGATTTAACCGATTCATCTTGCTTACCCTCAATTAACCCCGACTTCTCATAGAAACGAATCGTATGAACAGAAATCCCTGTTTTTTTTGATAGTTCGTTTATTAGCATACTGCAAATATAAGGTGTTGAAAAATAAATATGAACCATAGACTATACTCTAATGTTGTTGGTTTGATTTTGAAAAAATAATTTTGTTCGAAATAAAAATATATACATGAAAAAAACGGTATTGATAACAGGGACTTCCAGTGGTATAGGGAAAGCGACTGTTTTAGAGTTTGCCAAAATGGGTTGGAATGTTATTGCAACGCAGAGAAACCCTGAAAATGAAACGGACTTTGATGAGTTGCCAAATGTGAAAATGTATTCCCTTGACGTTACTAAACTTGAAAGTATTAAACAAACTATATCACAAGCACAGAAGGATTTCGGGAAAATAGATGTTGTAATTAATAACGCAGGTTATGGAGTTGATGGAGCATTTGAAGCAATGTCAGATGAAGTCATTGAAAAACAATTTAATACAAATGTTTTTGGATTGATGCGTGTGACAAGAGAAGCGATAAAACACATGAGACCCAATGGCGGCGGAACGATTATTCAAATTTCAAGTATGGGAGGTAAGATCACATTCCCTTTATATAGCATTTACCACGCTACAAAGTTTGCTGTGGAGGGTTTTACAGAATCCTTACACTATGAATTAGCTCAGTTTAATATTAAAATGAAACTCATTGAACCGGGCCCTATTGTGACTGATTTTTATGGCAGAAGTCGTCAATTTATTAAACCTACTGACACAAATCAATATGATGGGTTTATTCAAAAGTTTAATGATGCTGCCGAAAAAGTAATGAAAGACGCGGAGGGTCCAGAAGTCGTAGCAAAAATGATTTTCAAATCTGCAACTGACAATCGTAATCAAATGAGATATGCTGTGGGTAAACCCGGTCCAATGTTGTTGCGACTAAGAAAGTTACTTTCGGATAAGTTATACTTTTTGATGGTTAGAAAAAGTTATAATCTATAATTTAACCTCCCGCAAATTGACACAAAGTTCAGCTCTTTAATTTCCTGACAGTCACATACTCAATCATCGCATTATAGCTGCAACTTTCGTCAATAAGGGGAGCTTCAGAAAGCCTCGGTATACGCCGGGGCTTTTTTGCCTTTAGCTCACCCCGGATAGGCGCGACAGGATTTTTCGATTCTGTAGTTGCAGGATTGCTCAGCGGCTTTTCACATCCATCATGGAGTCGTTGGATCAATACCAGTTCCTGGCGTGAAACAATCCAGACAACTCATTGATAAGCGAATAATGCTTATTTCAGAACAATACGCCTTTACATGTAAATCATCTGACTGCCACATTCGTAGCACGTAGCTCGAAACTCATTAGTAGTAACTCTGCCATCGGCACTATTTCTTTTTCTTCTTTACAAAATTCACCACATGCACGCCTGCATTGACAAACAGGGAGGGTTTGGGGTTGGTTTCTGCCAGTAGCTGCTTTCCGTTATAATTGCTGCTAACATCAAATCGTCCATTAATTCTTAAACCGGCATTCCAGGTAAAGGCCCAGTTCTTCTTAAACTGTTTTTCCATACCGATCTTAGGTCTTATCTCACCCCGCTGTAAAAATGTCCGGTTGTAAAAGGGGTTATTACTGGATAGGGCAAACTGGGTCCCGTCCAGTTCATAGCCGAATTGCCACAACATACCTGTCGCGGGACGGTACCTGAAGTTGGCACGGGCAGGCAGCAAGGCATCCACCCCCCATTTTTTATTAAAGGCCTGGTTGTACAGGAGGGCCGGCACATGAATGACTTTACCTAACCGGTAACCCCGGAATACACCCAATCCCCACATGCGGGTGAACCCTTTTTTCCAGCCATAAATGATCGCACCGCCGGCCAGCAGGTTGTCGCCGGAAAAATTTTCAAAGGAAGAGGCATTGCCATTGGCTTCCGCCGAGATATTGACCAGCAAAAAGTTTTTATCATTGAGGGGTTTAAAAATATTGGAGCTTACGGACAGGGAATGAAACCGGCTCCTGTCCAGCAGGCGGGCAAAGGAGTTGTTGTCCGGATTGGAAACAGTAAAGCTGCTGAACCAGTAGGAGGCCGCAAAGGTGATATACAGTTTTGGTTTTGTAACCAGGTTTTTATTGTAGGTGAGCCGGATACTTTGTGCCGGGCTGCTGGTGGTGGCATAAACGGGTAAGGATAACTGCGGAAATTCCGTTGGTCCCTTGTGTACGGGCTGCAGCTCCAGTTGCAGTGATAACCGCTTCGTGGAGGGCTGTCCCGAAACCAGTGGGTTACAATAGGTTTTCTTTTTGGTTGCCGCAGGTTTTGTTTGAGCCAGGACACCGGCAGTGTGTGCTAAAAGTACAGCACTGCAAAGCAATAAACGAATATGACAAGACATGCCCTGCTAACAAACAAAGGATGGGTTTGTTTAGTAAAAATGTTGATTTGTTTTGGTGCGGTTGAACGCAGGCCGGTATTAAGAGGATGAGTGTGTTTCAGCTATAAAGCGACTTCATCAGCTTTTTACATTTGGTATGATAAAAACACCCGACCGATCCGAGAGCAGAAATCTGGCCTATTGGTTTATTTTAACTATGTATAATCCTTTATTTTTCAGTAAATAGCCTGAATCAGATAAACATTTTTAAAGGCAAGGTGTTTATTGACGCTATGAATGATAGCGTTAAACAATTAAAAAATGAGATAGAAGCACAACGTAACAGTTTGTTATCTCACCCGGTATACTCCCGCATAAACGACCTGGAAGGTATACAGCATTTTTCTAAAATACATGTATTTGCGGTCTGGGACTTTATGAGTCTGCTGAAATCACTGCAGCTGTCATTAACCTCGGTATCGCTGCCGTGGATGCCGGTGGGCACTGCTGGAACAAGATACCTCATCAATGAAATTGTGCTGGGGGAAGAATGCGATGTGGATGAAAACGGAGTACGGATGAGTCATTTTGAATTGTATCTGAAAGCCATGCAACAAATGGAGGCCGACACCTCCATGCTGGAAGGCTTCCTGAAAAAAATCAACGAAGGAGAGGAGATCTTTCAAGCCATTGAAATGTCGGCTATTCCGGAGAAGGTAAAATCATTTATGGAATTCACCTTCCGTATTTCATTATATGCCCCCGCACATATCAAAGCAGCCGTCTTTACATTTGGCAGGGAGGACCTGATCCCCTCGATGTTCCACAAACTGCTGGAAGACCTGTATAATGAACATCCGGAGAAAATATCCACCTTCAAATATTACATAGAACGTCATATTGAAGTAGATGGCGATCATCATAGTCATCTGGCCATTAATATGGTGGAAGAGCTTTGCGGCGGGGATGAAAACAAATGGAATGAAGCAGTTGAAATGGCAAAGAAAGCACTGGAAATGCGTGTTGGATTATGGGATGCGGTGTTGGAACAAATGCAAGTAAAAATGGAACACGAACGGGTGTCAGAACAGGTATAAATAACAGCCCGGCTATTTTTTAAAAAGATAAGCCATCCTATATATGCTCCTTCTTTTATTTCAGCTTGCGGGTGAGGTCCGTGTATAAGCGGGATTGTTTTTTATCCTATATTGCCTGTTCGTCAACGACAGCATTCCCAACATCTACTATACTCAGCGTCTTGGAAACACGAAAAGCGGCAGTCTCAGATATACCTTCCTTACTGTCTTTAATCAACAGTGCTTACAGGGCCAGTGAAGGGATCAAGGGGTGGACCTATGAAGGCCACCTGCTGGAGGGTCCCAGAGCAGATACACTGTATCTGGAGGAACTGATCACAACCCCCGATAGTGTCATGCTCATGTGCTTCAATGGCAAAAATGAGTTGTGCGGCTCTGTACATCTTTCGGTAAAAGAACAAGTACTTCATTTTGGCATGTTAGCTGTTGATCCGGTGCAGCAATCAAAAGGCATAGGTACTTATATACTGAATAAAGCAAAGGCATTTGGCCGATTGTCCGGCTGCCAGTCGATGAAATTAACCGTACTGGCCGGACGGGATGAGCTGATCGGCTGGTATGGCCGTTGCGGATTTGTCAGCACCAATGAACAAATTGATTTTCCGCATACGACCCGGTTCGGAATACCCAAAATGCCACTTGCGCTTGTTGTAATGGCCTGTTCGTTGGCTGAGTGAAGTGCTGCTGACAGTTATTGAAGTGATCCGGAATTTTTGTTACTCCAGCTCAAAAAACGGCTGTGCTTACCGATGCCAACCAAGTAACTTACGGACCCGGGTTTACATACCCCGACAATTTCCTCGTCCTCAACTGGGGCGGAAAAAACCGTCCCCATCCCAGTCTTCCGGTTGGAGTTCATTACATGATTTTCAGCTGGATTGCTTTTTCCTATTGACGGTAATGCAAATAAAGTTTTTAATTAACTGACCCACTGGTCTGATTTTATTTGAAAATTATACATACGGACCCTGTACGTATAAACTATTGGATTCACTGATCCGAATGGGAAAATTCTTCCAATTATATTATGTTTCCGGGACATATTTCATCTAAAAAAGCATCATGCGGACTTTCTTTCGTCTGTACATTTTATTAGCAGGCATCAGTGTTTTTTTTAATCCGGTCACGCTGTTTTCCCAGGCAGGAAAAGACGGCGCAGAAACAGTATTGGTATCGGGGGCGATATTTAACCGGTATACCACGTTGTCTGTTTCTGCCGGGGCTGCCGACCTGAGCATCTTCGTCTCGAATATCGCTGATCTTTCTGGAACGGCTATCGCCGGTGTGTCAAACAATCCTTATGCAACGAGTGCATTGACACCGGGTGACCTCATCATGATCATCAAAATGCAGGGGGCACTCATCAATACGACGAATACTATAAACTACGGAGCGATTACGGATAACCGGAATACCGGCATTTATGAATTGAAAGTGGTCACTGCGGTTGCCGGCAACCAGATCAGTTTTTGTTCCGGTCTGACTCACGCTTTTGCGATTGGAGGAACAGAGCGCGTTCAGGTTGTTCGTGTTCCAAGGCTGAGCTCTCTGACAGTGAATGCCGGAGCCTCCCTGACGGCAAGAGCATGGGACGGTACCTATACCGGTGGGGTATTGGCCATGGAAGTGAACGGAAATGCAACAGTCAATGGCACGATCCAGGTGAATGGAATCGGCTACCGGGGTGGTGTAGTCGAATATTTAACGTCCGTCCCGGGTGTATCAGGCTACGT
The DNA here is from genome assembly GCA_943370345.1 of Chitinophaga pinensis. Lineage (GTDB taxonomy): Bacteria > Bacteroidota > Bacteroidia > Chitinophagales > Chitinophagaceae > JJ008. Next base: position 1,035 of record CALRQQ020000204.1, on the reverse strand, counting down.
GAGTACGCTCAGTACGCAGGGGGGCGAGAAAGGGGAGGGTATGGCTGGTTACCAGGCTGATTATGATGCATCAGGTGGTCGTTATGGCCGCGGTGCTCCCGCCAATGGCGGTGGCGGTGGAAATTCACATAATGCGGGAGGGGGTGGTGGTGCCAACGCGCAGAGCGGCGGCAACTGGACGGGTCAGGGGGTGATGGTTGTCAACGCCTCAAACCTGCTGGCGGCCTGGGCACTGGACCCGGGATATATTGCAAATGCAAATGCGCTGACCAATTCACCTGGAGGAGGAAGAGGGGGTTACTCCTATGGAGTTCTTAATGCGGATGCCACTGTTACTCCGCCAGGTAGTGTGGCATGGGGGGGTGATTATCATAGGGAAGTTGGCGGGCTGGGGGGACGGGCAACGACTTATACCAGCAATATGCTGCTCATGGGTGGTGGCGGTGGTGCCGGAGATGCAAACAATAATGACAGTCAGAACGGGGCCAATGGCGGTGGCATAATATATATGCTGGTCAAGGGCAATCTGAATGGTACCGGATCCATAACAGCCAACGGGGCGAATGCGGCTTCAAGCATCAATACGCATAAGGATGCAGTAGGTGGCGGTGGCGGCGGCGGGGCCATTGAACTCAATGTACAGGGTACGATCGCCCCCATGAACATTACTGCCAATGGAGGAACAGGCGGTAATCACCTGAATACTACTACGGAGTCGGAGGGGCCTGGAGGTGGTGGTGGCGGTGGTGCAATCCGCACCACCGGTTCTCCTTCAGTATCGGCTACAGGTGGTGCAAACGGAACAAGTATTTCTCCTGCCGTTACAGAGCTAACCTCTATCGGGGCCACGGCCGGAGCAGGCGGGGCAATTGTGCCGTCACTCAATTTTGTCCCTATTACCCCGGTCTTCAATCCGGTTGCTCCTGTATGCGCAGGGTTAAGCATATCTCCGTTACCCGTTACTTCTGTGAATGGTATCAACGGATCCTGGTCGCCTGCTTTTAACAATAATGCCACTACTACGTATACATTCAT
>CALRQQ020000203.1:0-6605 GCA_943370345.1 Chitinophaga pinensis | reverse complement strand
TGGCTTTGGGAAAATAGATCGTATGGCTCAGCACAAACTGCTGTGATTGAACAAAATTGTTACCAAGTTCCACTCCATACCGGATATTGCTGTTGGTCTGTATGGCTGATTTTGCAAAATTACGATTGGTGATACCGGCATTCACACCGATACTGAACAGGTTACCGAGATACTGATTCTGGTTCTGGCTGGCTTCTATATTCGCATTGAATGAATATTTTTTTGCAGGGGTCAGCCGGATGATAAAATCAGCGGTATCCTGGCCTTTACGGGGCAGCTGTTCAATATTGGCCAGGCGCCAGGCACCGAGTGAGTTAAAACGATTGATGGTCCTGTAATAATTCTTCTGACTATAAAGGTCCCCCTGATGAAAATAAATATGCGGTGAAAGGATCTTTGACCGGAAGGCTTTCCGGTAGGAAACCACTTTTATCCCATTCACCCATTCCTCTTTCCGGGTATATCCTGCGGTATCAGGACTGAATTCAGGGAATACCGTGATATTTCCGACAAAATACTTTACGAGTTTAGTGCTGTCATATCCCGGGCGAAGGATGATCTCCAGATTCGCAGTCGGATTCTCCCGCCGCTCTTTCAGTCGTTGCAGTATCTGTAATTGTTCAAAAGGGTCAAGGCTTGGACGAAGGAGATTGATGTCAAGGGTATCCCATACCCCTTTGAGTTCTTCCCGGCTGAAACGGAGGTACCCATTATTGCGGTACAGATCCACGAGACGATCCAGCTCGAGGGAAATGGAAGTTTTGGCAAACGGTTCGCCTTTGATCAGCAGGGATTCATTTTTTGTTGCCAGGGTAATAGTTTGCAGTTCGGCCTGCTTCAGGTTATAACTAATGGAGTCCAGTTTGACTACTTTTCCGGGCTGAACAAAAAAACTGACTGAAGCACGCAGCTGATCCTTACCTTTCAGCTGAATGGTATCTTTGTAATAGATGGAATCATGAAAATAGCCCAGTGAATTCAGTAAGGAACGCATGTACATGATCGACCGGTCCGCGTTTTCCTTCCGGTACACAGGCGGATTCTTCATGACACTGTAAAAAAGTTTGGATACAGAGCGGGCCCGCATACTGTCATCCAGCTGGCCTTTCAGCCGTGAAGCAAGGATTTCCTTTTCTTCGTTGGTGAAATTGCCATTTACCGTGATCTTTGTCTCGAAAACAAAGGGTTTCCCTTTTGGGTAATTTTTCGGAATGACACTGCAGGAGGCAAAAAATAACAATAAAACAGGCGTAGCCAGTAATTGCAGCAGTAAATTGCCTGGGTAAAAAGGCCGGCCTGTTATCATAAATGGTTAAAGAGTGACTATGCTTGGTAAATCCAGGATCAAATATATTCAAAGTTTAGGCCAGAAAAAATTCAGGGATGAATCGGGTCTGTTTATTGCCGAAGGTCCAAAGATCGTGAAAGAACTGATCGAGACCTGTCCTGCACAGATAAAAGAGGTTTTTGCACTGGAAGACTGGCTCACAGCCCATCATTCATTGCTCACCGGCATCCGGACTGAAGCGATTACAGCCGGAGAATTAGAAAAAATTTCACAATTAAAAACACCGAATAACGTACTGGCCGTGTTGTCACAATTCACGGATGAAGCCATCACACTCCGCGGACAGCTGAGTCTTGGCTTATGTGGGATTCAGGACCCCGGTAATCTGGGGACCATTATCCGGATCGCCGATTGGTTTGGTATCCGCCAGGTGATCTGTAGTCCTGACTCCGCAGACCGCTATAATCCCAAAGTAATTCAGTCCACCATGGGTAGTATCGCCCGCGTCAATGTTTTTTATACGGAGTTGGCTGTTCTGCTCCGGGAGCACCCGGGTTTTCCTGTGTTTGCTACCGTATTGAACGGGGCATCGTTGCAGGAAGCCGGAAAACCAGCTGAAGGGATCATACTGATCGGGAATGAATCAAAAGGTATTCCTCCTGAATTACTGGCGCTCGCCAATAATAATATCACGATTCCACGAAAGGGGGGAGCGGAGTCACTCAATGCAGCGGTGGCAACGGGTATCATTCTTTCACATCTTACCTGAACCGGATCGCTTTTACCGGCTGGATCCTCCGGACCAATAAAGAAGGGATCAGCATCACCAGAAATGAGATCAGCAATGTCAGCCCGCATACCAGCGCTACTTCCCACCATACGATCTTTACGGCTGCGGTACTCAGGTAATACGCTTCTTCCTTCAGTTTGATAAAACCGGTTTTCTGTTGTATCCAGAGGAGCAGAAGAGCCAGGGATGTACCAATGACGATACCTGTTGAGGTGATGATCATGGAGTGCCGGAGGAATACTTGCTGCACGGTCCGGTCGGTGGCGCCCAATGCCTTCAGGATGCCTATCATCCGTACTCTTTCCAGTACAAGAATGAGCAGACAGGTTACCAGATTGATCACAGCAATGGCGATCATAAAACTGATCAGTACATTACGGGTAACGTCCTGCATACTCAGCCAGTCAAAAATATTGGGGGAGATCCTTTTTACACTGATGGCGTCCCAGGTGGCCGGGAACTGATCGAGGTCGTGTAACTGGGTAGCGATAGTATCGGTCAGCTTGTAGTCATTAAGAAAGATCTCATATCCGCCGGCCTGGTCATCATTCCATTGGTTCAGGTTACGGATCAGCCGGATATCACCTATGGCAAAGAGCCGGTCATATTCTTCGATCCCGGTTTTGTAAATACCGGCGATGAACATTTTTTTAGTGCGTGGATTTTCTCCGGGTTTCAGAAAGTAAATCAGCAGACTGTCTCCCGGGTTTAACTGCAGACGGGTGGCGGTATAGTCAGAAACCAGTAACTCCCGGCTGAACGTACTGTCTTCGTATCGTATGGGTCTTCCGGCGCGGATGAACTGTTTCAGGTGTTCAAAATCGTAGGTCTGATCCAGTCCTTTGACGAGCACCCCTTCGATATCTTCCCTTGTTTTTAAGAGGGCATATCGGGTGGCAAAGGGGTGTATGCTTTTGACTCCCGGATAGCCGGCAATGGTTTTTACCAGCTGTTTATCCTCTGAAATGGCGATCTCTTCTGAAATGATGGCTTTGCCGGGCTGTTTTTCCTGAATACGGACATGTCCCCAGAAACTGAATATTTTCTGGCTTACCGCTTCCTGGAATCCATTTGCCAGTGCCAGGGTCACAATCATTACCATTACACTGATGATCGTAGCGGCAATGGATAAACGGATGATAAACCTTGAAAAGGTTTTTTGCTGGTTAAATGCGATGCGGTTAGCTATGAATCCTGCAACCTTCAATGATAATAGTTTGTCTTTATCAAAAATAAGGTGCTGCTCAGTATTTATCCTGTTTTTTACCGTATTTTCAACTAATATTTTCAGAGAACAACCCGCTCATGAAAAAAATAATTTTAGGGCTGATTTGCTGGCCTGTCTTCCTGTCTGCCCAGATACCCGATCATATTTACCGTAACAATATACGGACCGTAAAGCTGTTCAAATACGGCGACATCTACAGCTACCCGGTGATCCAGCTTGGAAATAATGAGCAACTGGAACTGCATTTTGATGACATGGATAATGATGTAAAAAATTATTATTATAGTTTTCAATTATGCAATGCAGACTGGTCGCCGGCCAATGTGCAGTCCTTTGACTATATCCGCGGCTTTCAGAGCAACCGGATCGGGACCTACCGGAGTTCCTCGATCGTTCAGACCCGGTATACCCACTACCAGGCCGTACTCCCTGAACGTAATTCAGGTCCCACAAAAGGTGGCAATTACCTCCTGAAAGTCTTTCTGAATGATGATACGGCTAAATTGGTATTCACCAGACGCCTGCTGGTCGTAAATAAAAAAGCAGCAGTGGCCGGGCAGGTTTTGCAACCCTTTAACGGAAGTTTATTTCAGACCCATCAACGCGTTCAGGCGGGTATCAGTACCGCCGGTTCTCAGCTGAACCCTTTTTCGCCACAGGACCTTAAGCTGGTCATTCTGCAGAATTTTAACTGGTCAGGTGCCAGTTTGATTGATCGCCCTACCTTATTCCGGGGCAACTATTTTGAATACAGCGATGATCAGTTGACCGGCTTTCCCGCTGCTAAAGAATGGCGTTGGGCCGATCTGCGCAGCTTTCGCTTACGCAGCGACCGCGTACAGAAAATAGTGGATAGCGACAGTTCTTCACGTACCGATATTTATATCAGTCCGGATATGGACCGCCGGCAACAGATCTATATGTATTACCGGGATATCAATGGATTATTTACCACCGAGAATCAGGATAATGGGAATCCGTACTGGCAGGCAGATTATGCCTGGGTACATTTTACCTATGTGCCACCCGGTAACCAACCGATACAAGGCCGGCAGGTGTATATGTTTGGCGAACTGACCAATTATCTTCCGGATGATGCTTCCCGCATGACATTTAATCCTGCAAAAGGAGTATATGAAAAAGAACTCTATCTGAAACAGGGCTATTATAACTACGCCTATGTTACATTGCCGGATAAAGCGCTCCGCGGTGTACCGGCTGTACCTGAAAACGCAGAAGGGAATTATTGGGGTACCGAGAACACCTATATGGTTCTCGTTTATTTCAGGCCTTTTGGCGCCCGGGCGGATGAACTGGTCGGGTTTAGCCAGATCAATTCTGCTTTTCAACGCTGAACATTTTTTTTAATACAACAGGCTTCATTCGGTTGGGCTGCCTTATCTTTGCGCCGGCAGGTCTTACACGACCAGCTCCTGCTGAATCCTCCCAGGGCCGGAAGGCAGCAAGAGTAGGTGGTTGAGCGGTGCGATGTAAGTAGCCTGCCACTTTTTTTACCCTCCTGAGCTTTAGCGTAGGAGGGTTTATCCTCCATAGAATAAAAAAGGAGGGCCCCTTCTCACACAACAATTTAGTATTCAAAATACACCAACATGAAATTTTTCATCGACACCGCCAACCTGGCACAGATCAAAGAAGCCAATGAACTGGGTATCCTGGATGGAGTAACTACCAATCCTTCACTGATGGCTAAAGAAGGTATCAAAGGAGAAGAAGCAGTAATGCAGCATTACAAAACCATCTGTGAACTTGTGGACGGGGATATCAGTGCAGAAGTGATCAGTACAGATTTCAATGGCATTGTGGAAGAAGGAAAAAAACTGGCCGCAATACATCCCAATATCGTAGTAAAAGTGCCGATGATCAAAGATGGTATCAAAGCTATCAAATGGTTCAGCGATAATGGTATCCGGACCAATTGTACCCTTGTATTCTCCGCTGGTCAGGCCATCCTGGCAGCTAAAGCCGGTGCAACTTATCTTTCTCCCTTTATTGGACGAATCGATGACAGCAACTGGGATGGTATTGAACTGATTGCCCAGATCTCACAGATCTATTCTATTCAGGGGTATAAAACAGAGATCCTGGCCGCCTCAATCCGTAATGCCCTCCACATTGTGAAATGTGCCGAAGCCGGTGCGGATGTATGTACTTGTCCCCTGGATTCTATTCTCGGACTGCTCAAGCATCCGTTGACAGATATTGGTCTGGCAAAATTCCTCGAAGACGCTAAAAAATTCGCATAAGTTATTTCCAACTGACAATCTGAGCAAAGAGATCCTGGAAACAGGATCTCTTTTTTTTTAAGTACGAGGTTAGAAGTAGGAAAAGGACTGACCTTCTTTGGAGAAAAAGCGGCAAGTTGCGGACTGATCCTGTAATCAGGATACAGCTTGTTAACTTCGATAACAGCTTTTGAGGATGGGCTGTTGACCTGCCTGCCGGCAGGCTACCATCTACGAACTACCAACTACCGACTTGTATCTGCCGGGGTAAAGGAGGGTCAGGTAGTTTTTTGATCCAGATGGTCCGCTCAATAATAATTGACCTGTTAGCCTTGAGAATAGCCTTGACCACCACTTTTTCTTCCTTGAAATCGGCCGGTATGATCAGTTCATTACCTTCAAAGACGGCAGCAGGGCAGGAGAATTCCACTTCACGGGCTGTCATCGGCTGCCAGCGCCCATTGCTCAGTTTCCCATCCACATTGATATAGTTATGCTGCCCTTTTTTCAGGCTGTCGGTATACAGATGGAAATAAATACTGTCAACAGACTGGGCTTTTGCCGCAGCGGCAAACAGGAGTAGTCCGGTTAGTAAAATTGTCCTCATACCTGCAAATGTCGAAAAACCGGGCCAAATAGTTGTATCTGCCAGTCGCATGATGGTTTCATGGCTTTCAATTAACTTACAGTTTAGAAAAGAAAAAACCGGGCAGGAAAATATTAACCATTCAGAGCATGAAGTACAGACTAATGAAACGGGTCGGATTGCTGGCATTGATCGGCAGTTACTGTTTTGCAACGTCCGCCCAAAACGTATCCCGCCTGCATCAGAAGGCCGTAGTGGTTGATACCCATAATGACTGCCTCACCGAACTCACGCTGGAGGGTAAGGATATAGCCAGTCAGCTCAGTACCGGTCATAGTGATTTAACCCGCTGGAAAAAAGGCGGACTGGATGTACAATTCTTTTCTGTATGGACCGCTCAGACACCCCGTCGTCCGGCAGGCTTTTTCCATGATGCACTGGAAGAGATCGATTCATTGCACCGGATCATC
>CALRQQ020000202.1:0-6608 GCA_943370345.1 Chitinophaga pinensis | reverse complement strand
AACCGAGTACCGCCTGCGTCAGACAGACCTGAAAGGAAATCATAGCTACAGCCCCATCCGGCTTGTAAAAGGAATAGCAACAGAAAGCGATCTGCTGATCTATCCCAATCCATCACAGAACGGACAGATCAGTATTGCCCTGAACCGGATCAGCCCGCCGTATAAAATTGATATTTATGACCTGCAGGGCCGTTGTATCCGCCGTCATATGATGTTCCGTCAGACAGATCTTATGCTCAGTGGTTTTTACCCCGGTATCTATACGATTATTGTATCCCTTCCCCAAACCGGTGAAAAACTGAGTGGAAAATTTATTATCAGCAAATAAGGTCATCGTGTTACCACTAAACCCCTGTTCCCGCAGGGGTTTAGTGGTAATATCACCAGGTATGTCTTTTTTTATCAGCAGGTTCATTGATACAGGTCATGCAGGTTGGCAAAACAGCGAAGTATGTTGCAGCAACTAATAAAACCTGCTTGCTATGCTCACAGATATTGCCATCTCACAATCGGCCCCAATCCGACATATCAAAGATATTGCTGCCAATACCAGTATCAATAATAATGATCTTGAGTACTACGGTAAACACAAGGCCAAACTTCCGCTCAAACTGATTGATGAAGAAAAAATTCGTCAGCATCACCTGGTCCTGGTCACAGCGATCACGCCCACTCCTGCCGGTGAAGGGAAGACCACTGTTTCTGTTGGCTTGACAGACGGATTGAATGCCATTGGGAAAAAAGCCATTGCGGTTTTACGGGAGCCCTCCCTTGGACCGGTATTCGGTCTCAAAGGCGGTGCAACCGGCGGCGGCTATTCACAGATCATTCCGATGGAAGATATCAATCTCCATTTCACCGGCGATTTCTCCGCCATTGAAAAAGCCAATAACCTGCTGGCTGCGCTGATCGACCATAATCTGCAGAATAAAAAACGAAGTTTACAGATCGACCCGCGTACTATAGTCTGGAAGCGGGTGATGGATATGAATGACCGTGCTCTCCGCCACATCGTGATCGGATTGGGCGGCACGGCCAATGGTATAACACGGGAAGACGGATTTAACATCACACCCGCTTCGGAGATCATGGCCATCCTCTGCATGTGCACCGGAATGGAGGACCTCAAAAAAAGACTGGGCAATATTTATATCGGCAGTACATTCAGCGGGGAACCGGTGTATGCCCGCGACCTCAATGCCGTTGGTGCTATGGCCATCCTGCTGAAAGATGCAATTAAACCCAACCTTGTACAGACGCTGGAAGGAAACCCGGCCTTGTTACATGGCGGGCCATTTGCAAGTATTGCACAGGGAACAAACTCGATCCTTGCGACTAAAATGGGATTATCGCTTTGTCCATATGTGGTTACGGAAGCCGGCTTTGCCGCTGATCTCGGTGCTGAAAAATTCTTCGATATCAAATGTGTGAATGCCGGTCTCCGGCCCAAAGCCGTAGTAATGGTGGCCACAGTCAGGGCCCTGCGTCATCACGGAGGAGCAAAAAAAGAGGAGCTGGCCAGCCCGTCTGTTTCCCGGATTGAGAAAGGACTGGGTAATCTGGGTAAACACCTGGAGAATATGAAACTCTTTGGAATGAAGGCCGTAGTAGCCATCAACCTGTTTCCTGGTGATACAGAGGAAGAAATCCAGGTGATCAAACATTTCTGTCATAAATATGAGACCGATGCGATCAGTTGTACCGGCTTTACAGAAGGAGGTAAAGGTATGACCGAACTGGCGCATGCCGTGGAGGAACTGATTCAGAAAGATGAAAGTGATTTCCATCCCTTGTATGACCGGGACCAGCCGATTGAGGAAAAGATCCACCTGATCGCTACGAAAGTCTATGGAGCGGATGGCGTGGAGTATGCGGTCAAAGCCAAATCCCAATTGAAACACCTGAAGGAACTGGGCTTTGACCAGATGCCGGTTTGTATGGCCAAAACCCCAAAGAGTCTATCGGATGATGAACGTAAGACCGGACGTCCGGAAAATTTTATCGTCACGGTACGCGAATTTGAATTTGCCGCCGGTGCTGGCTTTGTGATTCCGATCCTGGGAGAAATGATGCGTATGCCGGGGCTTCCGGTTATTCCGGCTGCGGAGGGGATCGACATTGACGAAAACGGGATCATTACCGGCCTTAGTTGAACTAACCGAATTTTACGGACGTCATATTCAGTGAACCGGCCACCAGCTGGTCATTAAAGAATTCCGGGGTTTCATTCTTCTCCTGCAAACCGAGAATATACATCAATGGGTAGTAGTGATCCGGCGTAGGTATGGCTAAACGGGCCGATTTGCTGAGGGATTCATAATTGATCAATGCCTGATGATCCCCTGCTGTGATTTTCTCACGAAACAATTCATGCATTTCAATGGCCCAGTCGTACCCGTAATTAGGCACATCCATTTTATCCCAGGCCACCATCCGCAGGTTATGGATCATATTCCCGCTGCCAATGATGAGCACCCCTTTCTTCCGCAGGGCCGACAATTCTTTCGCCAGTGCATAATGATAGGCGGCGGGCTTGCTGTAATCAATACTTAACTGCAACACCGGTATGGATGCATCCGGGTACATCCTTCGTACCACTGTCCAGGCACCATGATCCAGTCCCCAATCATGATCCAATCCCACATTGGTGGACCGGATCATCGAACGGGTTTCCTGTGCCAGCAACGGATCGCCGGGAGCGGAATATTGTACAGCGAATAATTCATCCGGGAATCCGCCAAAATCATGGATGGTCCTGGGTTTGTCCATAGCCGTTATAAACGTGCCATTGGTAAGCCAGTGAGCAGAGATCACGACGATCGCTTTCGGCGGCTTTATCCCGTCCGCAGTCTTCACCCATTGCTGACTGAAGACATTATTCTCAATACCATTCATCGGCGAACCATGCCCGATAAATAAGATGGGCATCAATGTGTCGTCTGACGGTAATTCATCCGTAAAACGTTTTAATCCGGATAATGCGGTCATGGTGATCAGTCCTCCTGTGACTGTATATAAAAAGTCCTTTCTTTTCATTTGCATGCTAAAGATAGGAAATTTTATTTAATTCAATGTTGCAACATTGAAAAAGATAAGTTAAAAAATAAACTGCTTTGTGTCAAACTAACCCTTCGGCAGGCCTGCCTGTCCGGTAGGCAGGCTCAGGGTGACAGTTACTGTCATGATGAGCTTGCCGAAGCAGGGTTAATCAGGATACAAAAAGCAGTTTATAATATTCTTTACTTAACAGCCTGACTGCGGATCACATTCAATGCCCCACCCGCTTTGAACCATTCGATCTGCTGGGCATTGTAGGAATGATTGGCCTGGATGCTGTCGGAACTTCCATCCTTATGATTCAGGACCACGGTGAGCGGGGTACCCGGCGTAAAGCTGGTCAGTCCCACTACATCAATGGTATCATCTTCCTGGATCTTTTCATAATCTTCTTTATTTGCGAAGGTCAGCGCGAGCATCCCCTGCTTTTTCAGGTTGGTCTCGTGGATACGGGCAAAGGATTTTACCATTACCACACGTACACCAAGGTGACGGGGTTCCATGGCCGCATGTTCGCGGGAAGAACCTTCCCCGTAGTTTTCATCACCAATCACGATCGAACCGACACCAGCTGCTTTGTAGGCACGCTGAGTGGCTGGAACCGGACCGTATTCACCGGTGAGCTGGTTCTTTACATTATCCGTTTTTTCATTGTAAAAATTCACCGCACCGATCAGCATATTGTTACTGATATTATCGAGGTGACCACGGAATTTCAGCCAGGGACCTGCCATGGAAATATGATCCGTGGTACATTTTCCTTTGGCCTTGATCAGGAGTTTCAGTCCCTTGAGGTCGGTACCTTCCCAGGCCGCAAAGGGATACAACAACTGAAGTCGTTTGCTGTCTGATTTTACATCCAGCACCACACCGCTTCCATCTGCTGCGGGAGCCTGATAGCCTGCATCTTCAACAGCAAATCCTTTTACCGGTAACTCGTCCCCGCTGGGCGGATCGAGTTTCACCTGCTCGCCCTTTTCATTGGTCAGGGTATCGGTCAGGGGGTTGAAGGTCAGATCACCGGCAATGGCCAGTGCTGTTACGATTTCAGGACTTGCCACAAAGGCAAGGGTATTGGGGTTGCCATCGGCACGCTTGGCAAAATTGCGGTTGAAGGAATGCACGATCGTGTTGCGCTCCTGTTTTTCTGCCCCCATACGATCCCACATACCAATACAGGGACCACAGGCGTTGGCAAATACAGTTGCCCCGATCTGTGCGAAGGTATCAAGGAAACCATCCCGCTCAATGGTATAACGGACCAGTTCTGAACCGGGCGTGATGGTGAATTCAGCTTTAGTCTTTAATCCTTTTTCTGCTACCTGTTTGGCCAGACTTACGGCCCGGCTGATATCTTCATAAGAAGAGTTGGTACAACTGCCGATCAGACCTACTTCCACTTTGGTCGGCCAACCGTTCTTCGCAGCGGCTTCTTTCATTTGAGAAATAGGCGTAGCCAGGTCCGGTGTGAACGGTCCGTTGAGGTGCGGCTCCAGTTCACTCAGGTTGATCTCAATTACCCGGTCAAAATATTTTTCAGGATTTGCATATACTTCGGCATCACCGGTCAGGTATTCTTTGATCGCATCGGCCGCATCTGCAACTTCTGCACGACCGGTGGATTTCAGGTAACGGGCCATACTGGCATCGTATCCGAATGTTGAGGTAGTAGCTCCGATCTCTGCACCCATATTACAGATCGTACCTTTACCGGTACAACTCATGGAAGTAGCACCTTCGCCAAAATACTCAACGATCGCATTGGTACCGCCTTTCACGGTCAGGATGCCCGCTACTTTCAGGATCACATCCTTGGGAGAGGTCCAGCCATTCAGTTTACCGGTCAGTTTCACACCGATCAGTTTAGGCATCAGCAGTTCCCAGCTGAGTCCGGCCATTACATCACAGGCATCGGCCCCACCTACCCCGATTGCGATCATACCGAGACCACCGGCATTCACCGTATGAGAGTCCGTACCGATCATCATTCCGCCGGGGAAAGCATAGTTTTCCAGCACTACCTGGTGGATGATACCGGCGCCGGGTTTCCAGAAACCGATCCCGTATTTATTGGAAATGGAGGAAAGGAAATTATATACTTCTTCATTTTCACTCACCGCCTTGGTCAGGTCGGATTTACCTTCATTTTTGGCCACGATCAGGTGATCACAATGCACAGTACTGGGTACCGCCACTTTTTTGCGGCCGGTAGTGTCAAATTGCAGCAGGGCCATCTGGGCCGTTGCATCCTGCATAGCCACACGGTCCGGTGCAAAATCCACATAGGCTTTACCACGTTCAAAATCTTTCGGTTCCACACCGTCAAAAAGGTGCGCATACAAAATTTTCTCGGCCAGGGTCAGGGGACGTCCAAGTGCTTTACGGGCGGCATCCACTTTGGCGGGCATTTCGGCGTAAGTCTTTTTGATAAGATCAAGATCGAATACCATATAAAAGGTTTAGCGTTTGGGGTTTAGCGTTTAGTGTCGGACCACTGACGAGGGAAACAGTTGACAGTCAGGAAGTAGCTGTTGACGGGCTCTCACGACTGTGGTCGTCCTTTTAGAGTGGCAAAAGTACGAAAAACGGCTGTCTTTATAACTCCCGTTTGGGGCAATTGTTTAAATTTTCTATTTTAGTCCTATGAACAGATTCAAAGACATTGTCGAATGGAACGCCTTCGGTGTTTGTACTGCCATTGGCAACCGCCTGGGGATCGCAACCAGCAAGATCCGGCAGTACTTTATGTATGCCTCAGTGCTTACCATGGGCTCCCCGATCATCATCTACATGGTGCTGGCTTTTTTCCGGAATGTCCGGAAATACATGATGGCATCCCGTCGCAACCCCTGGTATTATCTGTAGATTTCGAAAACATTTTTATAAAGAAAAGGCCCTATCCCTGCGGATAAGGCCTTTCTGTTTTTCAGGGCTATAGTTATTTTTTGACACGTATAATGATCACGCCGTTTTTCCCTTTGTCACCATAAGCCGTCATGGCCTTCTCTCCCTTCAGCACATCAATGGCTTCAATTTGTTCCGGTTTTAGTTTGTCCATTGCCTCTTTTGTGGCAATCTCCCCATCGATCACATAGAGCGGCTGGGCCTCGTCTTTAAGTTTGATCTGTACGACCCCATCCCTGGCATTATCGCCATACAGGGCCACGGCAGCAGTTCCTTTAAGGATATCTACGGAAGCGATCTGCTCAGGGCGTAACTTTTCCATTTCATATTTCGTGGAAATTTTTCCATTGATCACATAGATCAGGTTATCGGGAAGGGGTTTGCCTTCAACCACTTTTGCGCCTGTTGTCACATTAACGGGATAACCTTCCACCTGCACCCCTTTTGCCTGAGGTGGTGGTGGTGGCGGAGGCGGTGCCGGATATTTGGCATCAAATTTTTTCTTTTCATTTACATTATTGAGGTCATAATATTCTTTCTTCCCATTCTTCAGTTGTACTTCGACTTTATTTCCTTGCTTAACCAATATACTCTCTACATTTTCCGGTAAAGGAGCAATCGTACGCGCTGGTTTGGCATATCCGGTT
>CALRQQ020000201.1:0-6648 GCA_943370345.1 Chitinophaga pinensis | reverse complement strand
CGAGACCTTACCCGCTGATGTATCCGGTACCGTAACGGCCAAAGTGGATGCGGCCAAACGGAAGGAAACCACCCTGCATCACTCGGCCACGCACTTGCTACATGCGGCCCTGCGCGAGGTTCTGGGAACCCATGTGGCCCAGAAAGGTTCATTGGTAAATGAGGAAAGACTGCGTTTTGACTTTTCGCATTTTGCCAAAGTCACGGAGGAGGAAATGGCCCGTATTGAAACCATTGTCAATGAAAAGATCCGGGAGAATATACCGGTTATAATAAAATCATTGCCCAAAGAAGAAGCCCTGAAACTCGGGGCCATGGCTTTGTTTGGCGAAAAATACGGCGATGTGGTACGGGTGGTAATCATGGATCCCGCTTATTCGGTGGAGTTATGCGGTGGCACCCATGTGGGCGCTACGGGCGAACTCGGGCTGTTTAAGTTCACCGGCGAATCGGCTGTTGCAGCCGGGGTTCGCAGGGTTGAAGCGGTATGTGGTAAACAGGCGGAGTTGTTTGTGAATGAACAGCTGCAACTGATCAGCACTTTGAAAGAAGCATTGAAGAATCCCAAAGACCTGCAGAAAGCCGTGGAGAGTCTGCAGGCAGAAAATACCGAACTCAAAAAACATGCAGAAGCGATGGAAGCCCGTCAGCTGGTGGGTATCCGCAATGAGCTCTTGCAAAAAGACGAGATCATCAATAGTGTGAATTTTGTCGGGGATATTGTGGAAGTGGGTTCGGCCGATGCGCTGAAGAAACTCTGCTTTGACCTGAAGAATCACCTGCGCGATCATGTGGCCGTGCTTTGTGCCAATATCGGCGGCAAGCCCTTTGTAGCGGTGGGTATTTCCGATACAGTGAATGCGGCGAAGAACCTTGATGCCGGAAAGATCATTAAGGAAATTGTTGCTCCCCTGATCAAGGGTGGTGGTGGTGGTCAGAAGACCCTGGCAACAGCCGGCGGACAGCAGGCCGATAAATTGCAGGAGGTGATCGAAGCCGTGAAACAACTCTTGTAAGCTCAGCGGTACAACCGGAAGTCGTCATCTTCCCGGTATTTCTGTTGTTGTTTTTCCAGTTTCCGGTTCTCTTTATAGATACGGAGTCCCCAGAAAATAACGACCAGACAAATACAGAAGATAGTGATGGATATAAAGTACTGCATGAATCCCTTTGCTTAATTGAGGTACAAAACTCCCGGAATAAGCAATATCAGACAATACCATTTTCGGGTTAGTAAAACTACTCTTCGTATGTTTATGCACGTTATATTGGAAACCGAACGATTGTTGCTGCGCCAGTTTGAACCCGGGGAGGGGCAGCTGATCTATACGCTCAATGAAGACCCCGAGATCACGCGGTATACCGGCGATCCGGTACGTGATCTGGTGCATGCAGAAGAAATACTCCGCGAGGTGATCCTGCCTCAGTATACTTTATACAATCATGGCCGCTGGGCCGTGCATACCAAACCCGGTATGGAGTTCATCGGCTGGTGTGGTTTAAAATACCGTCCCGAGTTAGATGAGATCGATCTCGGTTACCGCTTTATGAAGACTGCCTGGGGTAAAGGCTATGCTACTGAAGCCGCGATGGCTTCCATCCGGTATGGGTTTGAAAAGTTGGGTCTTCAGCGGATCGTCGGTAGGGCGATGCCGGAGAATCTGGCGTCTATCAAAGTGCTGGAGAAATGTGGGATGGGATTTATTGGCGAAGAGCTGGTAGATGGGCATCCGGCGATGACGTATGAGTTGATCGTGAAGAGTCTAGGGTGAAAAGTATAGGGTTCAACTCTCAACTCCCCCCGAACATTAACATTTCCGAAACATTTCGTATTTCCGATTTTCTCTTTATATTTGATCTACGAATCTTGACGTAGTTAAAAAATAAAAACAGATTATGCGTATGAAACGGATTAAAAAAATGCTGCCGGTGTTGGTGCTGGCCCTGCTTTCTCCCGCGTTCCTGCTGGCCCAGCCAGAGGAAACGATCAAGGAAAAAAAGAAAGAGAAAAAGGAAGTCCAGCAGATTACGATTACCCGCAAGGGCGATAAGAAGGACAAGATTGTGGTGGAAATCAGTGAGGACAAAATTACCATTAACGGTAAGCCGATCGAAGAGTATAAGGATGCCGATGTGAAAGTAATGCTGAATAATTTAAAAGATGTAGAATCGCTGTCCATGACCCGCGGTCCGCGGGGCGGCGCTATGACTTTCAATAATAATGGGAATACCATGTTGTTTCGCTCTGACGAAAACCGGGCCATGCTGGGTGTCGGGACAAGTAATGATGAAAAAGGAGCGAGGGTTTCCGAAGTGACCAAGGAAAGTGCAGCTGATAAAATCGGATTGAAAGAGGGGGATATCATTACCCGTATAAATGAATCAGAAATTAAAAGTCCGAATGATCTTTCTGCTGCCATTGCGAAACATAAACCCGGAGAAAAAGTAACTGTACATTGGTTACGTGACAATAAGGAACAAAAAGCCACAGTTGAACTGTCCCAATGGAAAGGGATGTCCGGTTTTGGTACAACCAGCCCGCTGGTCCGGGAATTCCGGATGGAATCTGATGGAAAGAGTCCCGCTTTTCCTGATATGCGTGAATTACAGGAACTGAACCGTTTCAAAGTATTTGAAGCCCCCCTGGGACAAAACTGGAGCTGGAGCGGGAATGGCCCCAAACTGGGACTTTCCGTTCAGGATACCGATGATGGGAAAGGCGTGAAAGTGATCGAAGTGGATGAGGAGAGCAATGCGGGCAAAGCCGGTCTGAAAGAAGAGGATCTGATTACCGAGATTGATGGTAAAGCGGTGAACAGTACCGATGAAACGGTGAAGATCATTAAGGAAAGCAAGGAGAAAACCTCCATCATGGTGAAGCTGTCAAGAGGCGGAAAGACCATGAATATTGAAGTAAAAATGCCAAGAAAAATAAAAACAGCCGACCTGTAAAGGTATCTTTCTGCAGGAGCTCAACGCTTAGGCTGTTTCAAAAATATGCCCCCTTCGGTACACTCAGGGTGACATATTTTTGAGACGGCCTCTTGTTTTTTTACGCCGCTGTACTGGCCCAAATGGGTTATTTTTGCCCTTCTGAAAATGGAAAACAGCGGTACATACGAAATAGTGGTGGGACTGGAAGTGCATGCCCAGTTGCTCACCCAAAGCAAATTATTTTGTGGCGACTCCATCGCTTATGGTGCGGAGCCCAATACGCATGTGAGTCCCATTACCCTGGGACATCCCGGTACCTTGCCGAAGATGAACCGGAAAGCCATAGAGCATGCGATCAAAATGGGACTGGCCTGTCATTGTGAGATCGAAAAGCACAACTATTTCGCCCGTAAGAATTATTTCTATCCCGATCTGCCAAAGGGCTACCAGGTATCCCAGCATACCACCCCGATCTGTAAGAACGGGTATGTTAAGATCAAAACAACCGAAGGGGAGAAGAGTATCCGCCTCAACCGGATCCATATGGAAGAGGATGCGGGTAAGAGTCTGCATGATGTGGATGAGCAAAATACCTGTATTGATTATAACCGGGCCGGTACGCCCTTAGTGGAGATCGTAACGGAACCGGATATCCGCAGCAGCGAGGAAGCTTTTGCCTATCTCACCGAAGTACGCAAACTCGTGCGCTATCTCGATATCTGTGATGGCAATATGGAAGAAGGAAGTCTGCGCTGCGATGCCAATATCTCCGTCCGCAAAAAAGGCGATCCCAAACTCGGCACCCGCGTGGAAGTGAAGAACCTCAACTCCATCCGTAATGTGAAACGCGCCATTGATGTGGAAGCCGCCCGCCTTATTGGTTTATTGGAGAAAGGCGAAACGATCCGCCAGCAGACCCGGAGTTTTGATGCGAATAACGGAACCACTTTCTCCATCCGCGATAAAGAAGATGCGGATGATTACCGCTATTTCGCAGATCCGGATCTTACGCCTTTTCACCTGGAAGATAGTTTTATTGAATCGCTCCGTGCTGCGATCCCGGTATTGCAGGAAGAGCGGATCAAAAAATACATGGCTTTACAGCTGACGGAATATGATGCCACGGTGCTCACCGAAGATAAACTGCTGGCCGATTATTTTGAAGCGGTGATCAGTCATACACCTAACAGCAAGGCCGCGGCCAACTGGATACTGGGTCCGGTAAAGACCTGGCTGAATGAACATAACCAGGAGATCGAAGGGTTTCCGTTGCCTGCGCAACAACTGGCTAAACTCATACAGTTAGTGGATGCCGGTAAACTGAGTTTCTCCATGGCTTCTTCCCGGTTGTTTACGGCGTTGCTGCAGGCGCCGGAGAAAGATCCGGAGCAGATCGCTACCGAAGAAAATCTCCTGCAACAATCCGATGCCGGTGAACTAGTACCTGTAGTAGATGCGGTATTAGAGAAATTGTCAGCTAAAGTAGCTGAATATAAAAAAGGCAAGAAAGGGTTGCTCGCATTGTTTGTAGGCGAAGTGATGAAACAAACCAAGGGCAAGGCCGATCCGAAAATGACCAATGAATTATTACTCCAACGATTAAACTCAAAATAATGCGTAGTGCAATACTCCTGGTGGCCGTGCTCAGTCTGCTGGCTTCCTGCAAGGGAAAAAAAGACAGCAACCTGTTTGAAGTAAAGGGAACGATCACGAATCATACCGCCCGGATGATCTACCTCGAAGAAGTACCCATGGTAACGATGAAAGGCGTGATCATTGATTCCGCTGAATTGGGTAAGGACGGCAAGTATAAACTGAAAGTCCCGATGACCGAAGCCCGTGTGTATAATCTGCGGCTGGATCAGAACCAGTATCCGATCGCCGCCATCATCAACGATGCTTCCTCCATTGGTCTGGATGCTACGTTCAGTAAAGAGAACAGTCAGTTTGTGGAGTCCTATGAAGTAAAAGGTTCTCCGGTGAGTCTGCAACTGAAAGAGTTCATGACCGGTTTCAATACCCGTTTGCAAACGATCTTTCCGCTGGCCCGTCGCGCAGACAGTCTTCGTCAGGCCAATGCCCCGGATAGTTTATATGCTCCGCTGAATGCGGAAGGCCTGCGTATTTCAGGTGATCTGAAGAATTACACCAGTACGGCGATCAAGGGCAGCAAGAACCCGGCATTATCCATGATCATACTTGGCTATTATCAAAGTACGGCCAATAATGATGGATTTGGCCTGCAACCGATCAGTAATGAGGAGGTAACCAGCATTGTAAATGAGCTGGCCGTGGCCAATCCAAAGCATGAGGGTATAAGCAGTATCAAACGGATGCTGGAAAAACAGGATCAGGGTGGCCCTAACCTGATCGGTCAGTCGGCACCCGAGATCAGTTTGCCCGATCCCAATGGGAATACAATCAAGCTGAGTTCTTTCCAGGGCAAGTATGTGCTGGTGGATTTCTGGGCCAGCTGGTGTGGTCCATGCCGCATGGAAAATCCGAATGTAGTAAGTGCCTATAATAAGTTCAAGGATAAAAATTTCACCATCCTTGGAGTATCGCTTGACCGGCCCGGACAAAAAGCAGCCTGGGTAAAAGCCATCATGGATGATAAACTCACCTGGACTCAGGTGAGCGATCTCTCCTTCTGGAATACGCCCGTTGTAGCGGCCTATGGTTTTAACGGTATTCCTTTCAATGTGCTGGTGGATCCGCAGGGGAAGATCATTGCCCAGTCACTCCGCGGGGCGGCGCTGGAGGCGAAGCTTGCGGAAGTTTTGAAATAACCGTTTATTCCATCCGGTTTTTTCACCGGTGCATATTTTGTAAATTTATCAATGCGGTTTACCGGGCTGAAACCAGCCATTACCCTTTTATTGCTGTTTAGTTTTTTTTCGGCCATCGGCGGACAGTTTGCCGGCGGGCATATTTCCTATCGGTACATCAACCGTTTCGGGAATGAGTATGTATATGAACTTACCCTGAAGATTTACCGCGATTGTTTTACTGAAGCCGACCTGGATGACCCCATCATCCGGATGGTCAATTCCACCGACCTGCCCCGCAGTATTCATCCGCAGATCTACCGGGAGTATACTATGACCAATCCGGTGATCCGTACGCTTCCATATTCCTCGAAGTCGTATTGTTCCATCAATGATCCGACCTTCTGTATCGAAGAAAGAACCTATGTATTGCAGATCGGACTGCCCTATAGTCCGGAAGGGTTTACCTTTTATTATACCAATTGCTGCCGCAATGGATTGGGCAACCTGCAGAATGATTCGGGCAACGGGGGCGTGGAGATCATCAATTCGATTCCGGTGGGCGGACAGGCATTGACCTATGTTACCTATATCCCCTCGCACGACAGCGTGGCGGTGAACAGCAGTCCGGCCAGTTTGAACGACTCGGTGATCTATGCCTGCAAGGGGAAGCCGTTGCAATACCGGTTTCAGTTTACAGATGCCGATGGGGATTCGGTAGTAGTGCGGCCGGCTCCTTCCTATATGAAAGTGAATGCCGCCACCACGAGTTTTTATCCGATCTTTTTCCGGACGGGTTTTACAGAAACGAATCCCGCGGGCGGAGCGCCTCCGCTGATGCTGGATGAAAAGGGAAATTATTCGGGTATACCTGACCGTACCGGAGCCTTTGCACTGGCCATGGTACTGGAAGAATACCGGAACGGGAAACTGATCAATACCAGTCG
>CALRQQ020000200.1:0-6671 GCA_943370345.1 Chitinophaga pinensis | reverse complement strand
TACCGTCCAGGGTTACCACCTGGCTGGTGGGGTGACGGTCAAAGGCCGGAACAGCAGAATTATTGCCCAGGATGGTGACGGCAAACATGGATGATTAGCGGTTTTGATGTGTAATGATTTGAAAAGACTTGTTTAACACCGGGTTAGCTGCATACAACGCTTAAAAATCCCCGTCATCCATCAGTTCCCGTTCTATTTCCTCCATTTGAACGATATCCCAGGCTTCACTTTCGGTGGGGGTCACATTCATCATTTCCAGGAGGTTGTTGCTGTCCAGAAAATCCTCCACTTCCTGCTGCAGTTCACAGATCACAAAGGAGGCACTGTTTTCATAAAATTTCTGTTGGATATAGACCAGTTTTTCGGCGGCAACCGTTTCCATTTTTGTCACGTTACGGAGGATGAGTACCAGGTTTTTAACGTCATTTTGCAGGTAAGGCAGCAAACATTCCCCCAATTCGTCTGTCATAGTAGCAGACAAAACCGGATCATTCACTGTGATGGCATGAAATTTCTCTTTGGTATCGGTTTTGACATTCATAGTTCTTACGTTTTGTGGTAGGCACTTCTATCCCGTCTGCAAAGTAGAAATCAGGGTTTACCCTGCAACTTAAATTATCAACAGACCGTTTATAAGTACCCCGGAAAAAGAACCAAATTTATTCGTTAATATTGTATCACAACCAATTATCTTAAAATGGATAATAATTTTTCAACACAGGTTAAGGAAATCATCTCATTCAGCAGAGAGGAGGCGTTACGGCTGGGCAATGATTTTATCGGAACGGAGCACCTCTTGCTGGGACTGATCCGGGAAGGAGATAATACGGCAGTGCGCATCCTGAAAAGCTTTAATGTGGATCTCTATGAACTCCGTAAAGAGATCGAACTTGCTGTAAAGGACAAGACCGGAAAGAATATCGCAAATATCAACAGTCTGCCACTGACCAAGCAAGCCGAAAAAGTGATCCGGGTAACCGTACTCGAAGCCAAAGCGCTGAAGAGTGCGACAGTGGAGACGGAGCACCTGATGCTGTCTATTCTCAAGAACAAGGAAAATATTGCAACTCAAATCTTAAATCAGTTTGACGTGGACTACGATCTTTTCAGACAAGAGCTGGGCATCGTAAAATCGAACGATCCCCGTGCCGAATTCCAGGATGAGAATGATGACGATTTTGATGAGGAGAAAAAATATTCTCAGCCGAAAGGAGGCAGTAAGCAAGCCGGTACCGCTAAAAGCAAAACGCCGGTATTAGATAATTTCGGTCGTGATATCACGAAGATGGCAGAACTCGGGGCACTCGATCCGATCGTGGGCCGCGAGTCCGAGATCGAGCGGGTATCACAGATCCTTTCCCGCCGTAAAAAGAATAATCCGATCCTGATCGGTGAACCGGGAGTGGGTAAGACCGCCATTGTGGAAGGCCTGGCTCTACGTATTGTACAGCGTAAAGTATCGCGGGTATTGTTTGATAAACGGGTGATCTCTCTGGACCTTGCCGCCCTGGTGGCCGGTACCAAGTACCGTGGCCAGTTTGAGGAGCGGATGAAGGCGATCATGAATGAACTGGAGAAAAACAGGGATGTGATCCTGTTCATCGATGAGCTGCATACGATCGTAGGTGCCGGTGGTGCCAGCGGTTCACTCGATGCCAGCAATATCTTTAAACCAGCCCTCGCCCGTGGAGAGCTCCAATGCATCGGTGCCTCTACCCTGGATGAATACCGTATGTACATTGAAAAAGATGGCGCCCTTGACCGTCGTTTCCAGAAAGTGATCATTGATCCGCCCAGTGTGGATGATACGATCCAGATCCTTAATAATATCAAATCCAAATACGAGGATTACCATAATGTGAACTATGATCAGGAGGCGATCGATGCCTGTGTGAAACTCAGTGACCGTTATGTAACAGACCGTTTGTTGCCCGACAAAGCCATTGATGTAATGGATGAAGTAGGGGCGAGGGTACACCTGAAGAATATCAATGTGCCGCAAACAATCGTGGACCTGGAGAAGAAGATCGAAGATGTAAAGAATGAAAAGAACAAAGTAGTGAAGAGCCAGAAATTCGAAGAAGCGGCTTCATTACGTGATACAGAAAAAAGATTGCAGGAAGATCTCGAGAAGGCCAAAGCGGAATGGGAAGAGGAAAGCAAGCATAAACGTTTCCCGATCGGAGAAGAAGATATTGCAGAGGTCGTGAGTATGATGACCGGTATTCCGGTTAAGCGGATGGTGCAGGCTGAAACGGAGAAGCTCCGCAAGATGGCGGATGACATGCGCGGTATGGTGATCGGCCAGGACGAAGCGATCCTGAAAGTGGTGAAAGCGATCCAGCGTAACCGCGTTGGATTAAAAGACCCGAAGAAACCAATAGGTACGTTTATCTTCCTTGGTCCTACGGGTGTGGGTAAAACAGAGCTGGCCCGTGCACTCTCCCGTCAGATGTTTGATTCTGAAGAATCCCTGATCCGGATCGACATGAGTGAATACATGGAGAAATTCACGGTGAGCCGGTTGATCGGTGCGCCTCCCGGTTATGTGGGATATGAAGAAGGCGGACAACTGACGGAGAAAGTACGCCGCAAGCCCTATAGTGTGATCCTGCTGGATGAGATCGAGAAAGCACACCCGGATATCTATAATATCCTTTTACAGGTGCTGGATGATGGACAACTGACCGATGGGCTTGGACGGAAAGTGGATTTCAAAAATACCCTGATCATCATGACCTCCAATATTGGCGTACGCCAATTGAAAGATTTTGGGGCAGGTGTGGGATTTGCCACCACTTCCAGGATCGAACACGAGGATGAAGCAAATAAAGCAGTGATCGAAAAAGCATTGAAGAAAACCTTCTCTCCCGAATTCCTGAACCGTATCGATGATGTGGTGATATTTAACAGCCTTACCAAGGAGAACATTTTCAATATTATCGATATCCTGATGAAGGGTGTGACCAAGCGTCTGGCTAATTTAGGATTCAGCCTGGAACTCACAGAACCGGCCAAGACCTTCCTGGCAGATAAGGGCTACGATGCTCAATTCGGTGCTCGTCCTTTGCACAGGGCCATCCAGAAATACCTGGAAGATCCCCTGGCTGAGGAGATACTTGAAATGCATGTAAAAGCCGGGGATGTATTGATCGCGGATGTGGATGCGGATAATACCCGCCTGTCCTTTAGCTTTAAAAGCAAGACCGGGGAGCCTACCGAGGCAAAATAATAATTGCTACGTTTTTTATATCAGGGGTGTTTTAAAAGGTTGTCTTTGTTCATCAAAGCACACAAACTTTTAAGACACCCCTATTTTTATTTACATTTGCCCGGCATATGTCCGGTAAGAAAATTATCATAACCATTGATGGGTGGTCCAGTTGCGGAAAAAGTACCCTTGCCAAACGATTGGCAAAGGAACTCGGGTATGTATATGTGGACAGCGGTGCCATGTACCGGGCCGTAACCTTATATTTTATACGCACCAACGTGGATATTGAGAATAAGAAGGAAGTGGCAGAAGCGCTTACCAATATAAATCTTGAGTTTGTATTTAATCCCACTAATCAACGTAGTGAAATGTACCTTAACGGGGAGAACGTGGAATACGTGATCCGGGATCTGCTGATCGCTGAAAAGGTCAGTGATGTGGCCGCGATCCGTGAAGTAAGGGAATTTGCTGTGGCCCAACAACAGAAGATGGGTGCCAGGAAAGGGATCGTCATGGATGGACGCGATATTGGTACGGTGGTATTTCCAAAAGCAGAGCTTAAGATTTTCATGACTGCGGATAATGCTATTCGTGTAGAAAGGCGGTTCAAAGAATTATATGCCAAAAACCCCAATGTGACCATTGAAGAAGTCAAGAATAACCTGGAAATGCGGGATTATATCGACTCGCACCGGGAAGTGAGCCCACTACGTAAAGCAGCGGATGCACTCGAGCTGGATAATACCCATTTGACTGAGAATGAGCAGTTTCATAAGGCGCTTTCCTGGGCGTTGGCCGTCAAGAATGGGGCTTCTCCTTTAAAAAAATAAGTATTTTTTTCAGGAAAAATACGTACACTTCTGCTTGCAAAGCAGGGAAATCCACTATATGTTTGTATCGTTGATTCCCTAACCGTACCATTACCTCTTGCAATTCTGCGTTAACGGATCAACCCCCTGAAATCCCCTATCTGTCCGATTACCCCTATCCATTCCATGTAAGCCTTTAATTATGGTTAACCATTCCATTGGTTCGCTAATGGGAGTTTTATATACCTTAAATACCTGAGCATGAAACATTTATTTTCCACTATTGTGGCCCTTCTGTTCCTTTCCGGAACAACTTTCGCCCAATGCGATCTTCAAAATGTGGTGATCAATATCACCGGCAGCAATCAGCTCGGTACTGATTGCAGTGTAGATTTTAATATGAGTTTCCGGCTTAAAAACAACGGTGGAAATAAGACCGTTGTTATTCAGGCATGGAAAGAATCTCAATACCCGGCTTTCTGGGGTACTGCCTGTACTGGTAACCGTTCACCCAAAGCAGCTGATCTCCGGCTCAACGGAACGGGAGAATTACCGGTGCTCAATATTGCATTTGATATCTCCACTCAGACGGTTATTAATTCGATCAGTTATCCGGGCGGAGGCGTGACGCTTGGAAGTGGATATACCGTTCAGGTAGGAGCTCTGGATGCGCAGGGATATTATCCCATCACCCTGAACAATCTGAATGCTGTTTTCCCCAATCAGCAATGTGGTACAGGTGTTACTTTGCGCGCGGATGTGTGGTCTTCTCAAGCCTCACTCAATTCTCAATGGACACCACACTGTATCATCTGCAATAATGTATTCGCGTTCAATTATCCGGTTGTCTCCGCACAGCTGAACTGCCTGGTTCCGCGTGGTTATTTTGTGAGGATCCAGAATATCAACACCCTGCAAACGGTGGTTTCATCCTGGAAAGCATATATGGATATGGATAATGATGCCGTGCTGGATCCTACCGATCCCCTGGTCGATGATCAGAGTGGTACATTACATACCATTACACCCGGAACGGCTTATTCATCCGGCTTTATTCCTTATACCAATAATACCACGGCTCCTTATTTGAATAAGAACCTGATCATTGAAGTAACTACGGAAGGTCTCGCCAACAAACAATATGCACTGGCAGGTAACAGTTGTGTAACGCTTCCTGTCGATTTCAGGTCCTTTACAGCTTCACGGACTAAAGAAAATGTAAACCTCCGCTGGGAAACGAGTACGGAACAAAACTCAGCTGCATTTGTAGTGGAGCGGATGGTTGGCCAGTCCGGCTGGCAGACGATCGTGGTTATTCCTTCAAAAGCCACCGGGGGCAACAGCAATGAGTTGCTGACCTACACGTACACAGACCTTAATAATTTTCAGGGGATCTCACAATACCGGATCCGCCAGGTGGATAAGGATAATCTATCCCGATACAGTGAAGTGAAAGCCATCAGGGGAGAAGCGCAACCCATGAAGCTGACCGTTTACCCCAATCCGAGTGATAATGGGAAAGTAAACGTGGTGTTTGCAGGATCTGCCATGCCCCGTGAAGTCACACTCTGTGATCTCAGTGGTCGTGTAGTCCGTAAATTCCCGAATGTAACAAATACAAATCTCGAAATAGATAACCTGGCTACCGGCTTTTACAGCCTGCGGGTGTTTGCCCCGGAAAGCGGCGAACAAAATGTCACAAAATTGATCGTGAATCGGAAATAATGCTCAGGGTTTTTAATTAAATCCCACGGGGATGGTCTTTTGGCCTGTCCCCTTTTTTTTTTAAGTCATATGTCGATATTCGGCGAATAATTACATTTGTCCGAAGACAATCACTTGAAAAAAGCCACCTACAAACTACTACAGCCATTTATCATCCTCCATGTCATCGTAGTGACGGGGATCCTCGGCTACATGATCATAGAAAAGGCTTCTTTTTTCGATTCGGTCTACATGACCACTATTACGATCACCACCGTTGGATACGGTGAAACCATCCCTCTTACCACTGCCGGCCGGGCCTTTACCATGTTTCTGCTGATCGCCAGCTGGCTTACCTATGCGTTTGTGATCACCCGGATCACCCAGTTTGTGGTTAGCGGGGAACTTAACCAGTATTTTAAAACAAGGAAACTGATGAAAGATATTTCCAGACTTCAGCAACACGTGATCGTGTGCGGATATGGCCGTAACGGGAACCAGGCGGCTAATATTCTTAAAGCACACAATGTCCCGTTTATCGTAGTGGAAAAAGATGAGCACCTGGTGCAAAAGGCGGAAGATGAGTTGGAGGGGATCATCCGGCTGGCAGGGGATGCCACGGATGATGATGTGCTGAAAGCCGCAGGGGTGGAAAGAGCCCGGGCGTTGATCACGACGTTGCCGGTAGATGCCCAGAATGTCTTTATTGTATTGTCGGCGAGATCCCTGAATCCGGCTTTAAAAATTATCAGCCGTGCCTCTGAATCCACTTCGGTGGCCAAGTTGAAGAAAGCGGGGGCTGATAATGTGATCATGCCCGACTTTATCGGAGGTACACATATGGCTACCCTGATCTCCAAACCGGATGTGGTGGAATTCATTGATTTCTTATCCGGTGAGCAGGGTCATTCTATTCATATGGAATCGGTAAGTTTTGATGACCT
>CALRQQ020000199.1:0-6731 GCA_943370345.1 Chitinophaga pinensis | reverse complement strand
TTTTGGAGAACTTCCCGACAAAAGTGATGGACATGAGATCAAGGAATCCGTTCACGAAACGTCTCCAGCCGAATTTGGAAGTGCCATATTTACGAGCCCTGTGCTCCACTACTTTTTCGCCGATCTTTTTAAAGCCGGCCCATTTGGCGAGAACGGGAATGTAACGATGCATTTCACCATACACTTCGATCCCTTTAATCACTTTCTTTTTATAGGCTTTCAGTCCGCAATTGAAATCGTGCAGGTGAATGCCCGACATCATCCGGGTTACGGCATTGAAGAATTTGGAAGGAATATTCTTGGTCAGGGTATTGTCGTAGCGTTTCTTTTTCCAGCCACTCACCAGGTCATAACCGTCTTCTACGATCATTTTGCGAAGTCCGGGAATTTCATCCGGGCTATCCTGCAGGTCGGCATCCATGGTGATCACCACTTCGCCGGAAGCGGCCCGGAATGCTTCGTTCAGACCGGCCGATTTGCCATAGTTCCGCTGGAATTTGATGCCCTTGATGGCGGAATTTCTCGCCCGTAGCCCTTCGATCACTTCCCAGGAGTTGTCACTGCTGCCGTCATCCACAAAGATCACTTCGTAGCTGTAATTATTTTCAGTCATGACTTTCTCGATCCATGCCGTAAGTTCCGGCAGGGATTCCGCTTCGTCGATCAGGGGTATAACAATGGACAGGTCCATAATTTAGTTTCTTCTGGTGGTGAAGGTGGTCAATACCGACAGCAGGGCTGTTACGGCAGCGCCAAAGATCAAATATCCGAAAATTGAACTGTAAACAAGCATGGTAGTATAGCCGTTTTTATAGGCGGTCACCGCTTCTTCGATCTCTGCCGGTGTTTTCGATTTTGACTCTTTGATCAGTTGTGCTTTGTATAAAGTGGCCTGGGTGGCACTGAATTCCGGATGCATTTTACTGAAAACGACAGTAAAAACCACCATCAGCAGGGTGACAATGATAAAACAACGGAATCCCTGGTTGAAAATATCCCAGAATTTGCCGGTATAGCTTTCCGAATTTTTATAGGAGATAAGGGTCCAGGCCACACCTGCTGTATATGCAACATAGATCAGGTACTGAAGCGGGGAGTCGCCGGGTAACCGGCCATAAAAACTGGCCAGGGCGATCCCGATCATCGCTAATCCGGTCAATAACCCTTTAAGGGCCGGGGTGAATTGAATGCGTATCATTTATTGAAAAGTATGCTTATCTCCGTTGATGGTGCCTGCCACTTTACCGGTGAAGGTATGGCCGGTGAATGGCGTATTGGCTGATTTGGACCGGATCATATCACTGGTAAATGTCCATGTTGCGTCGGGTTGAAATAAGGTAAGCTTTGCCTTATTCCCTTCATTTACTGTTGCGGTATCGAGGGAGAAGATCTTACGGGGGTTAACGGCCAGTAATTCCACACAACGCGCTGTACTGATTCCGGGTACAGCAGTATTCAGTATTGCATATGCGGTCTGCAGACCGGTCATGCCGAATCTGGCATATTCAAATTCGATCACTTTACTGTCGATCTCATGGGGCAGGTGATGCGATGCCAGGCAATCCACGGTGCCATTCAATACGGCCTCCCGGAGTGCTTGCCGGTCTTCAGCGGTGCGAAGAGGAGGATTCACTTTCAGATGTGTGTTATAACTCGTCATATCCTCATCTGAGAGAAAGAGATGGTAAGGTGTGACCGAGCAGGAAACAGCGATCCCGCTTTCCTTTCCTTTGCGGACATATTCTGACGATTTGCGGGTGCTGATGCCGGTCAGGTGCAGTTTTGAACCGGTATACTCTGCCAGACTGATATCCCTTTCCACCACCAGTTCCTCCGCCATAGCTGGTTTGCCGGGCAGGCCGAGCTGGGTGGATATAATACCTTCATTGATCAGACCGGGCGGATTTACACTTTTATCATCCGGTACCTGAATAATGACTCCGTCGAATGCCTTTACATACTGGAGGGCTTTTACTAAAAGTCCGGCAGATTGTACACAATTGATGCCATCACTGAAGGCCACAGCTCCGCTCCACTTCATATCATACATTTCTGCCAGTTCCTTTCCTTCGGTATTTCGGGTAATAGCCCCGATCGGGTGGATGGTCACCGCCAGGTGTTGTCCTTTATGGACCACATATTCAACAGCGGCCTTATTATGTAATACCGGATTCGTATTGGGAATGATCAGCACATCGGTGTATCCACCTGCGGCAGCGGCAGCGGCACCTGTTTCAAGCGTTTCTTTGTATTCATAGCCGGGGTCGGCAAAATTGGCGAATATATCCACCCATCCCGGTGATACACAAAGCCCCTCCAGACTGATCTGCTGATCGGCATCTTCCCGGATATTTGAAGCGATCCGGGATATGATTCCATCAGTAATAAAAATATCGGTGATTTGCCCGTTAAAAGGGGAGGAGGGATCAATGATCCGGGCTTGTTTAATGAGGATTTTCATTAAGGGGCAAAGTTAACGGTTAAGGATGGTTTGGAAAAATGGGAATTAGGGGAGTCGGAAGTCGGGAGTTTCCAGTTTTTCTGTGATGGGGGATCAAAAACAAGCTGCATTTTGTTCCGTATTGACGATTTCGGTTCTTAAACGATGTAAGGCTGATCCGGAAAAAAAAGCCCTCCGTAGCAATTGCTATGGAGGGCGAAGTCGGGATGACTGGATTCGAACCAGCGACCCCTACGTCCCGAACGTAGTGCGCTACCGGGCTGCGCTACATCCCGAATACAAACCGGGCCGCAAAAATAACTAAGAGAGGTGAAAAATCCATAAAAAACAGGTGTCAGGGGACAGCCCCACTAAGAACCATTCCTTTGTACTTAACAAAAAACCCCGGCTTTCGCCAGGGCTCTTTGTTGTTCGTCGGGACGACTAGATTCGAACTAGCGACCCCTTGCACCCCATGCAAGTGCGCTACCGGGCTGCGCTACGTCCCGAACAAATGGGGTTGCAAATGTAGGATTAAGTCCTGAAATTCTGAAATCTATCCTTTTTTTCAGTTGCCGCTTGTCTGTTGCCGGAGGCTGTATCCCGGGTATCTGGAAACTGACGCAGCATTCAGTCAGGAGCCGGTAGTTGATAGCCGGCAATCAGGAGTTGGAAACAAACCACTCCGTCTGAGAAAGCTAATCTGTTTATCTTTGCGCCCGAACAATAACCAAAGAATATGCAGCAGATTGAAATGCTTAAATCGAAGATTCACCGGGTACGGGTTACCGATGCCAATCTGGACTATGTGGGAAGTATCACCATCGATGAGGACCTCATGGATGCGGCGGATCTGATTGAATTTGAGAAAGTGCAGGTCGTGAATAATAATAACGGCGAAAGGCTGGAGACCTATGTAATAAAAGGGGAGCGGGGTACAGGTACTATCTGCCTGAATGGGGCCGCAGCACGGAAAGTGCAAAAAGGGGATATGCTGATTATCGTAAGTTATATACAGATCGACCGGGAAACCGCCAGGACATTCAGACCCGTCATCATTTTCCCGGATGAGCAGAACCGGTTACCCCGGTAATGAAGGATTAACCGTTATCAGTTTTCCATTCCTTTAGTTCCGTGGACTCAATTTCCTCGATCATCTCGATGGTCAGGGGCTTGGTGAAATAATTATATACAAAGGGATAATTCTTTGCTTTAATAAAATCCCGCTCATCCAGCGATGACGTCATCATGAATACGCGGATATTCCGGATCGTATGTAACGGAAATTCTTTAAGTTTTTCCAGGAAGTCAAATCCATTCATGAATGGCATGCGGATATCCAGCAGGATATTCTCCGGCCATTCCTTTTCATGATCCTTGATCGTTTTTTCCATCCATTCAAGGGCTGCAATAGCGGAATTGAATTGTACAATACCGGCGTCCGGATTGGTCAGCGTCAGGATGTCTTTATTCAGGATCAGAAAAAAATCATCATCGTCTATGAGCAGGTATTTATTCATCCGCTGGGTTATTTAATGTTATTCTTAATTGTTATGTTAATGACAGTGCCTTCTCCCGCCACAGCATCCAGGGTGATGTCGCCTCCGATATTATTCAGGATCTCTTTGCAAATGTACAGACCTAACCCGGTTCCCGGTGCCGAATTGGAGGCCCGGTAAAACATTTCAAAAACACGCTCCTGGTGAATTTCTGGTATTCCCTCCCCATTATCCTCAAAGCGCAGGAGTGCTTCTTGCGGAGTTACCAGGATATTGATATTGATCAACGAATCAACGGATCCTTTTTTGCGGTACTTAACCGAGTTGGAAATAATATTTTTGATGAGGGTGCTGACCCTGCTGAGATCAGAATGGAAGGGAATATCCTGTTTGATATTCAGTTCAAGGCTGATCTTTTCTGGTGCAATATGCCGTACATCCTCGAATATTTCTGTGACCAGCGTTTTGAAATCGATCGGGCTCAGATTGATGCCCAGCCGGGCATTCCTCGAATAGTCCAGGATCTCTTTGATGGTCTCGTCCATGCGTGATGCCGAGGCCGCTATCATGGGAATATATTTCTGCAAAGCATCCGTTGATTGTTGCTGGCTGTTGATGAGTTGTACCAGCCCCTGTATGGCCAATAAGGGTGAACGCAGGTCATGCGAAACGCTGTAAACGAAGTTGTCAAGCTCCGAATTGATCTTTTTCAGTTCAATATTATTTTTCAGGATGGCCTGCTGGTCAAATCGTCGCTGGGTCACATCTGTAAAGAATCCGGCAAGAAGGGTGCGGCCGCCAAAACTCAGCCTGCTGGTGGAGATATCTGCGTAAAACACTGATTTATTCCGGTGTCTGCAGGGAACTTCCGTAGCGATCTTTATCTCATCGTTCGCAAGTGCTTTAAATAATTTCTGCACTTCAGCCATCGATTCAGGCGGATGAAGGTCCTCTACGGTCAGGTTCAGGAATTGTTCTTCCGTATAACCGAATATCTGACAGGCGGAATGATTGACATACTGGAATCGCTGGATCCCGGGATCGGCCACAATGATCCCGTTGGGTGTGCCTTCAAAGATCATCCGGTATTTTTCTTCACTTTCGCTCAATGCTTTCAGGGCATTCTTCCGTCGTTCCTCCACGGCAATGGAGGCTGATAAGATACGAACCAGCTGAAATACACTGTCGTTGATCGGTACCGTGTTTTCCAGGAATATGGCCAATGTGCCTACTGGTTTTTTGTCTATCCGCAGGATAGAACCAATGAATGTGAATCCGTCGAACTGACGCAACCAATGATTACCAGTTTGTTCAAGCAGGTCTTCTGTGATCTGCTGACAAACTATATCACGTCCGGATAAATGGGTCAGCTTATAACAGATCTTCTCACCGGTATCATTTTGATGGTAGCCGGCTTGAGAAAAAGTGAAAGAAGTGAATAGTAAATCATTTTCAAGTTTTTCATACAAACTGCAATTTCCTGAAAGTAAATGTACGGACAGGTCTACGATCCGTTGGATGTTTTTGTCGGGGTTGGTATCAAAATTCAGGAAGTTCTCCGCTATACTGGTAATCCTTTTTTGTTCGATGGAAAGCGCATTGAATTGTTCCCGGATCGTATGGGTCTTGAAACGGTTGGATTCATTGGTCAGTACCTGTTGTGAGAATACGGTAAAGGCAGCTTCCCTGTCCTTCCGGATCGGTTCATAAAACGGACTCCCTTTGTCAGTAATAGCGCCCATGAGCGTGATCGTGATATTCAGTTGCGGATCCCTGACCTGGGTTACCATCAGGTGTTTCACCGGCAAAAGGGAGCGTATTTTATCTGTAACTCTGGGTTCGAAACTCCGCAATGTTCCAGACGGCAGATCCGAAAAAAGGTTGACCATGTAAAGTTGCAGTTCAAATTTCTGCTCCTCATTCAGTTCATATCCTTCAATATGACGGAGAGCGGAATTACCGGTGTTGGGAATGTCAATACAAATAAAACTCACTTCCGTTTCAAATATTTCCAACAAGGTTTCAGCTACGAGCTGTGAATAATTTTCATCAGAAATATCTTCCAGTGCCTTTGAATTGAATTGTTGCATCTGCCGGTAAATCAAAACCTCCATGTCCATCTGGCTCCGCGCATGGATCAGTTCCTGCTCGATCACGGAGAAACGGGTTACCCGTAGCTGCAGTTCATCATATTTCTTTTTGAGCTCCAGGTATTCAAGTGAGGAATTCATATCATGCGGATTCTTGGAAGACATCTCTATCAAAGTTTCCGGTAAATGGTGTATAGGGCGGTGGTATAATTATGATAGGTGTTTTTTCCTCCTAACCTGGCAAATTCACCAAATCCATACATACCCAGCCATGGCGGACATTGCCCGTTTTTATTGAACGGATACTGCATCCTGCTGACCAGTTCTTCTTTCAGCACCCGATTAAAAAGGAAACGACCCCTTGCCAGGCAGTCGGCATGAAATACTGCGACGGGCTTGCGGCCATTCATTTTGCTGTCCATTTCTTTTACCATCCGGTCCATCTCGTTAAAAATAAGCGGCTCATCCCTTACGGTCAGCCAAAGTTGGGTGCCTGTAGCACAGGTAGTGGCATACAACATTGTGTCTCCTTCGTGCCGAGTCACTACCCGGAGAATATGATTGTTCCCATATTCCCTTGCCAGTTCCGGACTCAGCATTTCTGCGAGGGCACCGATCGGAATTGAATCTCCACAGGTAGCAGTGGGGGGCAGTCCAAGGCGGCTGGTAAATTCTGTCCAGGCCGGTTTACCATTCAGTTCA
>CALRQQ020000198.1:0-6744 GCA_943370345.1 Chitinophaga pinensis | reverse complement strand
TATGCATTGGAGAAAGGCGTGCTGTTGTCCATCAATCCCGATGCGCATGCCCTCGACGGTTTTGATGATGTAAAGTACGGGGTACTGGCCGCACAGAAAGGCGGATTGACCCGCAAGCACAACCTGAGCAGTTTCTCCCTTATCGAATTTGAAGATTTTCTCGGTAAAAAATAAACTGATTCACCGGCGCAAAGAAATGCGTCTAACATTCATTGCATGAAACAGATCTCACTTCTACTCGTCATCAGTTGCATGTTGTTTGCCTGCAACCCCTCCCAAAAAGCCGACCTGCTGGTTTACAATGCCACTATTTATACGGTCGACTCCACATTCAGTACCGCGGAAGCCATGGTGATCAAAGACGGAAAGATCCTGGCTACTGGGAAAACTGCTGAATTGGAAAAACAGTATGAGGCCCGCGAAAAACTCGATGCCGGCGGTAAATTCATTTATCCAGGTTTCATTGATGCACATGCGCATTTTGTGGGCTATGGACTGGGACTCCAAACCGTGGACCTGAGTGGTACGAAAAGCTGGGAAGAATGTATCGAACGCGTAAAAACGTTTGCGGCAGCCAACCCGGAAGGCTGGATCACCGGACGTGGCTGGGACCAGAATGACTGGGAGATGAAGGCATTTCCCAACAACGAAACCCTGGATACACTTTTTCCTGACCGGCCCGTATTGCTGACCCGAATCGATGGACATGCAGCCGTAGCGAATCAAAAAGCATTAGACCTTGCCGGTGTAAAAGCCGGTGACCAGTTGACTGGTGGTGAAATCATGGAAATGGAAGGCAGTCTGACAGGCGTGCTGATCGATAATGCCGTAGACCTTGTCAGTACAAAGATCCCACCTGCCAGTCCTGAACAATTTAAAAAAGCCCTGCAGACAGCCCAGCAAAACTGTTTTGCCATGGGACTCACCACGATCGATGATTGCGGACTACCTTATACATCGGTGGAACAGATCAAAGACCTGCAGGCATCCGGTGATTTGAAAATGCGGTTATATGTGATGCTGAGTGATGAAAAAGCAAATTATGAATATGCTAAAAAGAATGGACCGTTCAAATCAGACCGGCTGAATGTCCGCAGTTTTAAAGTATATGGAGATGGGGCATTGGGGTCAAGAGGCGCCTGCCTGTTATCGCCATACCATGACCAGCCCGGCCATTATGGTTTCCTGCTGAGTCAGCCTGCGCATTTTGATTCTGTGGCCAGTTGGCTCAGTGAACAACGCTGGCAGATGTGTACGCATGCCATCGGCGACAGTGGTAACCGGACCATTTTAAATACCTATGCCAAATACCTGAAAGGGAAAAATGATCTCCGCTGGCGGATCGAACATGCGCAGGTAGTGAATCAATCGGACTTCAGTCTATTTGGACAATATTCCATTATTCCTTCTGTACAACCTACGCATGCCACCAGCGATATGTACTGGGCCGGCGACCGCCTGGGTGAAGAGCGGGTGAAAAATGCTTATGCTTATCAGCAGTTATTACAACAAAACGGATGGCTGCCTCTCGGCACTGATTTTCCTGTAGAAGATATTTCCACCTTCAAAACATTTTATGCTGCTGTGATACGTAAAGATGCAAAAGGATGGCCGGATAATGGATATCAGATGGAAAACGCATTGACACGTGAACAGGCGCTGCGCGGTATGACCATCTGGGCCGCCCGCTCCAATTTTGAAGAACATGAAAAAGGCAGTCTGGAAAAGGGAAAGTTCGCCGACTTCGTGATCCTTGATACGGACCTGATGAAGGAAGTGCCGGAGCGATTGTCAGGGGTGAACGTGATCAAAACGTTTTTGGGAGGAGAACAGGTGTTCAGCAAATAGTTGAAAGGTTGACGTGTTGACAAGTGAGTGCATACCCTTATCAACTTGTAAACTTGTTAACTTATCAACCTGCCTCAACACCCATATAGGCAAAAATGCGTACTTTTGTCCCCATGAGTTGGACCGAAAAACGGGTGGTGAAAGTAGCCGTCCTCGATCTCTATGAAGGCGCCGCCAACCAGGGCATGCGTTGTATCCGTAACATCCTCATCGAATGGGCTGAGAAGAATGACCTCCTGCTCTATGCGAAGGAATACGACGTACGTCTGAAGAATGAACTCCCCGATACATCTTACGATATTTATATTTCGAGTGGGGGTCCCGGTGACCCGCTGACCAGCCGTTATGATGACTGGGATATTGCCTGGTGCCGCTGGCTCGATAAAATGCACCGCTGGAATGAGAATCCGGACAACGCCATCAAGAAACATATCTTCTTTATTTGCCATTCTTTCCAGCTGGCCAGCCGTTTTTTCAACGCCGGTGTGGTATGCAAGCGGAAGTCTACCTCATTTGGTGTATTCCCGGTCCACATGCTGCATTCCGGAAAAGAAGAACGTGTATTTGATGGATTAAAAGATCCTTTTTTCGCCGTTGACAGCCGCGATTACCAGGTGATCCAACCCCATCACAGCCTCCTCAATGAAATGGGGGCTTCTATCCTTTGCATTGAGAAGAGCCGTCCTCACGTACCATACGAAAGAGCGATCATGGGTATCCGTTTCAATGAGTATATGATCGGTACGCAGTTCCACCCGGAAGCAGATGCCTCGGGTATGAGCATGTACCTGCAGCGGGAAGACAAAAAAACAACGGTCATCGAAAACCATGGGGAAGAAAAATGGCAGAACATGCTGGAACACCTGGAAGATCCGGACAAGATCGTATGGACCTATTCGCATATACTGCCCAATTTCCTGAATCACGCGGTCGGACAATTGCTGACTGTACCTGCATAGAAAGCCTGTTCATAATTTTGCTGCCCCGCAGGCAATCCTTAACTTCCCTATGTAAATAAAAGACTATGGTGCCATCCATCCGGGAAGCATATAATGACGCATTCACGCCTGAAAAATACCAGGCGTTTCTGGACGACCTGCACAGTGCATGGCCCGGACAAATAGATTTCCGTGTGGCAGAAACACCGGTCTTTATTCCCCGTGATTTTACCCGCAAAGTGCTGGATGCCTGTGAGAATATCGTGGACATCATCATCGATCCGAAATTCAAGGAACTGACCCGGAATGCCATCCCTAAACAGGTAAGAGTACCCGGAGAAAATGAACACTCCCATTTTATCGCGTTTGATTTCGGGATCTGTATCAATGAGGCCGGCGAATATGAACCGCAACTGATCGAAATGCAGGGCTTTCCTACCCTTTTCGGGTATGAAGTATTACTGGATGATGTCTACAGCCGTCATTTCCCCATACCAGAAGGATACAGCAGTTACCTCGGGGCACATACCCGCGAAACTTATCTTCAATTACTGAAAGAGATCATCGTGGGAGATCATGCCCCGGAAAATGTCATCCTATTAGAGATCTTCCCCCGCCAACAAAAGACAAGGATCGACTTCTATTGTACCGAAGAATATACCGGGATCAAAATGGTCTGCCTGACCGAACTGATCAAAGAAGGGAATCAACTCTATTACCTGAATGAGGGAAAGAAAACAGCCATCAAACGGATCTATAACCGGATCATTTTTGATGACCTGCAACAGCAAAGTCCGGAAGTACAGGAAAAGGGAAGTATCCTCTTTGAAGAACTGGATGTGGAATGGTGTCCCCACCCCAACTGGTTTTACCGCATCAGCAAGTACACCCTGCCGTTGATCCGACACCCCTATGTACCACCCACTTTCTTCCTGAATGAGATCAAACAATTACCGGCTGACCTGGAAAATTATGTACTGAAACCCTTGTTTTCCTTTGCCGGACAGGGTGTGATCATTGATGTGACCGCCGCTGATATTGAAGCCGTAAAAGATCCGGAGAACTGGATCCTGCAGAAGAAAGTAAAATATGCGGATGTGATCGTTACGCCCGATATCCCTGCCAAGGCGGAGATCCGGATCTTTTATTTCTGGAAAGACGGCAGCAGCCGGCCGGTGCCCACCAATAACCTGGCACGACTGAGCAAGGGGAAAATGGTTGGCGTTCGTTACAACAAAGACAAAGAATGGGTGGGAGGATCTTTCTGCCTGTTTGAAACCCCCTGACAAGATTTTATTTAAAAAACCATACATGCAACAACTCAAAGATTGCAAACCGAAAGATCTCGCCCCCGGACTGACCGGTTATTATGCACACGGGGAACAAATGACCCTCGGACTGGTGGAAATAAAAAAAGGCAGTGACCTGCCCCAGCACCAGCATCCGCACGAACAGATCACGTATATCCTGGAAGGTCAATTAGACATGACCATTGGTGGAAAGCTTTGTCAGCTTAGTGCCGGTATGTTCTATGTGATCCCATCCAATGTGTGGCATGGTGCAGTGGCCGTGACTGATTGCAAAGTGATCGATGTCTTCAACCCCGTAAGAGAAGATTACCGATGACCCATTTAAAGTACGAAGTTAGAAGTACGAAGTACGACTGACGTAACTTGTAGATATATTTGTCAGGAGGGGCTGTTGCCTGCTAACTACTATCTACTAACTACCAACTAGTCTTTGAAGTTCTTCTTCAGCTCCATCAGCTTTGCCTGAAAAGGATTCATCGGTTGAGGCTTTGCTCCTCCGGGTTTCCCTGCCTGAGGACCTCCGGACTTTCTGTCTCCCGTACTTCCTGACTTACGGACTTCCTGACTACCTTGTCCATCCTTCAACGACAAAGCGATCCGTTTACGGGATGTATCCACTTCTAACACGGTTGCCATTACTTTTTGTCCCAGCTTTACGGCTTCATTGGGATCACTGATATATCGATTGGAAAGATGAGAAATATGTACGAGCCCATCCTGCTTCACGCCCACATCCACGAATGCACCGAAATTGGTGATATTGGTAACGATACCGGGTACTTTCATACCGGGTTTGAGGTCTTCCATGGTACTCACCCCTTCTGCAAAACGGAATTCTTCAATGGGTGAACGAGGGTCACGTCCCGGTTTTTCCAGTTCTTTCAGGATATCTTCAATGGTGAACTGACCGATCTTCTCTGTCACAAATTCGCGGGCCTTGATCTGCTTGCGGATCTCCGGGTTTTTTATCAGCTCAGGTACGGTACTGTTCACTTTTGCTGCCATGGCTTCCACTACATGATAACTTTCCGGATGCACGGCAGAATTATCCAGGGGGTTAGCGGCATTGGGTATCCGTAAAAAGCCGGCGCATTGCTCAAAAGCTTTGGGGCCGAGCATCGATACTTTGCGTAATTCCTCCCGGCTTTTGAAACCGCCATTCTTTGTCCGGTATTCCACCACATTCTTTGCAACAGTGGAACTAAGACCAGAAACATAGGTGAGCAGGTGTTTACTCGCCGTATTCACATCCACTCCTACATAGTTCACACAGCTTTCCACCACCTGGTCGAGGGACTCTTTCAGGCGGTTCTGGTTAACATCGTGCTGGTATTGGCCAACCCCGATACTTTTTGCATCGATCTTCACCAGTTCACTCAGCGGATCCAGTAAACGACGGCCGATACTGATAGCACCGCGAACGGTGACATCTTCATCGGGGAACTCTTCACGGGCCACTTCACTGGCCGAATAGATCGAGGCACCGCTTTCATTGACCATAAATACAGAAACCGGTTTACCAAAATCAATACCCCGGGCCAGCTGCTCCGTTTCTTTGCTCGCCGTACCATTGCCATAACCGATGGCTTCGATATCATAACGGGCCACCAGTTCCCTGATGGTTTGCACCGCCCCGTTCCAGTCATTCTGCGGCGCATGCGGAAAGATGGTGATGTATTTGAGAAATGTACCATGCTCGTCCAGGCAAACTACTTTACATCCGGTACGGAATCCGGGGTCTATGGCCATGATCCGCTTTTGCCCCAGCGGAGAGGCAAGTAACAACTGACGCAGATTCTCCGCAAACACACGGATGGCTTCTTCATCGGCCTTTGTCTTACTGGCCATCCGGAATTCAGTCTCAATAGAAGGCTGCAACAAACGATTATAGGCATCTTCAATGGCCAGCTCAACCTGTTTTGCGGCGGCTCCGGAAGCCTTTAATAAGACCCGTTTGAGTTCCGCATGGGCATTTTCTTTCTCAATATTGATCGTCATGATGAGGAAACCCTCTTTCTCCCCGCGACGGATAGCAAGGATCCGGTGCGATGGACTTTGTGAAAGCGTCTCTTTAAATTCAAAATAATCCCGGTACTTCTGGGCATCGGCGTCTTCCTTCTTTGTGGTCAGTACTCGGGAGGAAACTGTAGCTTCTTCAGTAAAGAGTTTACGTACGAGGTTACGGGCCTGTTCATTTTCCGCGATCCATTCGGCCATAATATCACGGGCTCCCTGCAGGGCCTCTGCCGTATCCTTCACCTGCTCATTGATATACTTCGCGGCTTCTTCTTCCGGGTTATGGGGTCCCTGCGCAAACAAAAGGGTTGCCAAAGGTTCCAGCCCTTTTTCGATCGCCACAGAAGCCTTGGTCTTTCTCTTCGGTTTATACGGCAGGTAAATATCTTCCAGTTCGGTTGCATTGATACAATCCTCTATCCGCTTCTTCAGTTCAGGGGTCAGCTTGCCGGCTTCCTCGATCGTCTTCAGCACGGTCTCTTTCCGCTTCTCCAGTTCATTGAAATACTTGATCTGGTCGATCACATTTCCGATCACCACTTCATCGAGATTGCCGGTAGCTTCTTTCCGGTAACGGGCAATAAAGGGAATAGTGGATCCTTCCGTATGTAAATCGTAAATACTGCTGACCT
>CALRQQ020000197.1:0-6762 GCA_943370345.1 Chitinophaga pinensis | reverse complement strand
GTATTCTTGGCCGGCAATTGCAGGAGATCCGTGCTGATAACCGGACTTGGCTTTATGAACTGCCCGGTCAGCTTGAATTTCAACTCGGCAATGTATCCTTTTATTGTGTGCACGGTGGCCTGGGAGATCCGGTGGATGAATATATAAAGGATATCGATGAGGATTATTTCAACCGGCATGGGTTTACCCATGATGTACTGATTTCCGGTCATACCCATCAGTTGCGGAATGAAAAGGCAGGTAAATTCACCTACCTCAATCCCGGCTCGGTTGGACAGCCACGGGATGGAAACCCCGCTGCTGCATATATGCTGCTTACGGAGTCTGCCTGGTGGCATAAACGGGTCGTGTATGAGGTGGATCGGGTAGCAGATGCGATGAAAGAAAAAGGGTACGAACCATATATTTATGAAATCCTGTACCGCGGAGTAAAAATCGGCGGCTGAACAATAAACAAACCAACATTCCTGAATTGAAATCACTCACTGATGATACCATTTAACAAACCCTATCTGACGGGTAAGGAGATGCACTACATGTA
Organism: Chitinophaga pinensis; assembly: GCA_943370345.1. Lineage (GTDB taxonomy): Bacteria > Bacteroidota > Bacteroidia > Chitinophagales > Chitinophagaceae > JJ008. The sequence goes on along the minus strand of CALRQQ020000197.1, from coordinate 6,221 downwards.
CCAGGCTGTTTATTCCGGAAAAATATCCGGCAATGGCTTGTTTACCCAGAAATGTCAGGCCTATTTTGAAAAAAACTTCGGCTTTAAAAAGGCATTGCTGACCACGTCCTGTACAGACGCGCTTGAAATGAGTGCTATGCTGGCCACGATCGAACCTGGTGATGAAGTCATTGTGCCCTCCTATACATTTGTATCAACTGCACTGGCTTTTGTGCGGCAGGGAGCTAAAATTATTTTTGCCGACAGCTCACCGCTAAACCCGAATATTGATGCGGATAAACTGGAGGAACTGATCACGCCGCGAACCAAAGCCATTGTGCCCGTTCACTATGCAGGTATCGCCTGCGATATGGATAAGATCATGTCCCTGGCGGCAAAGTACAACCTCCTCGTTATAGAGGACGCGGCACAGGCCATTGATTCCTATTACAAAGAAAGACCGCTTGGCTCGATCGGCCATCTGGCGGCTTTCTCGTTTCATGAGACCAAGAATATCAATTCCGGCGAAGGCGGACTACTCGCCATCAATGATGAAAAACTGATAGGCCGTGCAGAGATTATCTGGGAAAAAGGTACGAACCGCAGTGACTTTTCCAGGGGGGTGGTCAGCAAGTATGAATGGGTGGATACCGGCTCCTCTTTCCTGCCTTCCGAGATCAACGCGGCATATCTGTATGCACAGATCGAACATCTTGCCGATATACAAAACAGAAGGAAAGATATCTGGGATCAATATAACAAGGGACTGAAAGACTGGGCAACGGCCAATGACGTTGGTCTTCCCCGCTTGCCGTCGTTTGCCACCAATAATGCCCATATGTTTTATGTGGTATGTAAAGACGGGGAACAACGGAGCCGGCTCGTGGAACACCTGAAAAGCGGTGGTATCTGGGCCGTATCACATTACCTGAGTTTGCACCGCAGCCCGTATTATAAAGGAAGCGATCGGGGAGCCGAACTGGTAAACAGCGACCGGTATACCGATTGTCTGCTGCGTTTGCCTCTATATTATGAATTAAGTGATGCAGAGACCGTTAAGATCATTGATCATATTTGTGCTTTTGCCGGCTAATCGGTCCTTTGTTAAACAAATAAACGAACAACAATGCACCCGGCAATTTCCAAATACCTGTCTAAGCTTTTCATCCAGCAATGGGTGATCGGTATTGGACAATGCCGGCCGGGTGATATGCTGGAAAGCAAAACCTTTGACCCGGAGATTAAATGGATACGCGTGGAGTCAGCGGATCGTTTCATCGCCGATCCGTTCCTGCTCAAAGCAGGGGAGGGAGATTACCGGATCCTGTTTGAAGACTATACGTTTACCAAGGCCTATGGACATATTGCTGAACTGAAGATCAGTCCGGATCTTTCATTGGAAAAGAGTAAAAAAATACTGGATACGGGCAGTCATTTGTCGTATCCTTTTATTTTCCGTGAAAATGGAAAAATATATGTGCTGCCGGAAGCGGCACAAAGTGGCCGACTGACCTGCTATGAATATCATCCGGAAAGCAGCCGCCTGGAGCCGGTGAAAGTTTTGCTGGAACAGCCCGCACTGGATAGTACGATCATAAAAATGAGCGACCGCTATTGGTTGTTTTGTACCCTGCTTGGTCCGGGAGAAGACCGGCAATTGCATATTTTTTCAGCGGGTCAGTTGCTGGGGGATTATCTTCCTCATCCGCAAAACCCGGTCAGGGATGATCTTTCGGGAAGCCGTCCGGCAGGTGCATTGATCGCACATAACGGCACCTGGTATCGTCCGGCCCAGGACAGCCGCTATATCTATGGCGGGGGGATGGTGATCAATAAAATAACCAGACTGGATGAACAATCATTCACAGAAGAATTCTATATGCGGATCCAACCGGGAAACAAAAGCGGAAAAAAATCAGGGATCAGAGGGATGCACACCCTGAACTTTGCAGATGATTTTTTGGTGACCGATGGTACCAGATGGAGGTTTGCCCCGATCGTGAAATGGAAACAACTGATGATGAAATTCACCACAAAAACCAACCCTGTAAACGCGAAGGGAGTATAATTATGAACAGGCAGATACAGAACATATTATCCCTGATGTACCCGTTTTTCCCCTTCCTGGCATGGATCGCACATTTTGCGGGGGATAAGCCGGTGACCTTTTATTTTAATATCCTCGCATTGCCATTGGCCATTTACTTTCTGGTCAGTTCTAAACGTAAGCTGCCGGCCTACCTGATCTGCTTCATGCTTTTTGTCTTTTATCACCTTGCTTCCTCTTTTATCAACAATACGATCCCGGATAATCAGAACCCGGCTTTTTTCATACTGTATGATTATAATGTATTCGCCTTTGCGCTCTTTGTGGTCATTGAGAATACGGATTTTGAAGTGGCGTTCATCGAAAAAATGAACCGTAATATCTTCTACATTATTGTCATTTCGTTACTGGTGAGTATTCTGCAGATGCAGAACCCAACTTTTTTCTTCAACGAACGTGTGCTGATGGACAATCCCGAGGAATTCGGAGAAACAGAGATCAGGAATTCCTCGATCTACTCCTGGTACACGGCGAACTCAGGCGGGATCACATTTCCGATCCTGATCTCTTTCGCGCTGAATTATTTTGAAGCACAGAAAAGCCGGTTCATGTTCATTGTACTGGCCGGTATACTGGTTTCCTTCCTGACCAAGGCCCGTTATGTGATGATTTCCGCTATACTGGTCTTTTCACAATTGTTCATTTCAAAAGGAAAATCATTCACCAAACTGATCTCACTTGCCTTTGTCTTTGCGGCAGGTATCGCGCTTTTTGTTTTTATTGCCGACCAGGTAGGGTATGATCTGCAAAAAGTGATCTCCAGCCGTATCCTCGAGGAGGATTCCGATATGGAATCAGCCAAAGCACGGGTGGTGTCCTACGAAGTGTTTATAAAAGTATTCCCGCAGCATCCCTGGCTGGGTGTGGGTCCGGCTACCAGAAAGGATGTGGTTGAACTGCTTGGTGGAGGTATCCCCCTGATCCACGTAGGCTACCTGTCTTACCTTTATTTTTATGGACTGGTCGGCTGTGTTTTCCTGTTCCTCGCCTTGTACTTTTTGCTACGGGATGGATGGCGGGTAGGTAAAAAATGGGGTTTCTGGGGCAGTTTCTATGGCCTGCTCACCTTTTGTGTGGCCAATGCCACATTCGTGTATTTTAATTTTGCGGAGATGGGTATTGTGTTGTGTGTGATTTACCAGCGTTTTTATAAAACCTATGAACCGGAAGAAACAGCGGAGGAGGATTCCGTAGCGGCTGTTTCCTGAGAAAAAAACCTGACATGACGACCATTATTTTTGGAGATCTCTTTAGTTTTCCTGAAGGCCATGCGGCCACCAACAGGATCTTTACCTATGCCAAAGGATTAAAGGAAAATGGCATGCAGGTGCAGGTGATCTGTTTTTCGAATGATTACCTGGCACAACCGGATGGTGTGGCAGAAGGGATCCCTTATTACAATGCCTTTAACCGGGTGAACCGGAGTCCCTCTTTTTTTGCTCGTCGCTGGCATAAGCTTAAAAAATATGTCCGGACATATCAACTCATCCGGACAATCAGCGGGCAGGATAAAGTACTGGCCATAAACCGCTGGAGTGATATTCCCTTTACCCAGTTTTATTGCTGGCTCCTGTCCCGTATTTTCGGGATTAAGATCATTACCGAATGCAATGAACACCCGTTACGTTATCATCAGGAAGGTGCCTGGCGCCGTTGGTCCGGAAGGATACGCTTCCGGTTGGATGCTTTTTTTTCGGATGGTATTCTTTGTATTTCCAATTACCTGGTACGTTTTCACAAGGACAGAGGAGTTGCGCAACGTAAACTCTTTCTTCTTCCCAGTACCGTTGACCCCACCCGTTTTAATCAGGTAGGAGAGCGGCCGATCAATGATTTTTATATTGGCTATTTTGGCTCACTGACCTTCCGACGGGATGATATAGGTGTATTGCTCGATGCATATTCGATCCTGCATAAAAACGGTAAAACAGCCAAACTGGTCCTCGGTGGTTTTTGTACTGAACCAGAGAGGCAAAAGATCCGGGAACGGATAACCGAACTGGGCATACAGGACGGTGTCTTACTGGTAGAGTACCTGTCCCGAAATGAGATCTTACGATATATCGGTCATGCGGATATACTGGTGATGGTCCGGGCACGGGATCTGGAATCAGACGCGTCTTATCCTTCCAAACTTACCGAGTTCCTGGCCAGTGGAAGGCCGGTTCTTTCGGTCAATGTGGGAGAAGTGGCGGAGTACCTGGAGGATGGCGTAAGTGCATTTCTGGTGCCACCGGGCGATAGCGAAGCCATGGCGGCAAAGCTGAACCAGATGATCGATCAATACAGCCAGACCCTGGCAGTGGGCATGAAAGGAAAAGAGCTGACCCAAACGGTGTTTAATTATAATTACCAGGCAAAAAGACTGATCGGTTACATCCAGCAAATCAATAAATGATCTATGACAGGGAATCTTCCATTGGTAAGTATTGTCATGGCCACTTATAACAGGGCCGCCACCATCGAACGAGCGGTGAACAGTGTGCTGTCGCAAACCTATCGGAATGTGGAACTGATCATTGTGGATGACGGATCAAAGGACAATACCCTTGAGATCCTCAGACGCTATACCGATCCAGCCATCCGGATCTTCAGGCATGAAAAAAATAAAGGGGTCACGGCGGCCAAGAACACAGGGCTCGACCAGATCCGGGGCGAATGGTTCACCATTCTGGATTCAGATGATGAGATGGTACCGGAAGCTATTTCGGTAATGATCCGTATTCCGCTGGAAACAGATCCTTCGGTGACTGCTGTTACCTGTAATTGTATCGATACTACCACCCGGGAATTTTCCGGCAGGGGACCGGACAAGGATGGCCCTGTGTCTGTGGATGATCTGATGCATCGTTTCAGAGGTGAATTCTGGGGACTGACGAAGACTGCTCTTCTTGGCAACGACCGCTTCAATGAAAAATTAAGGGGCTTCGAAAGCACCTTGTGGTATAAAATTGATGATCGGGCAAACCGGTATTATTGTCACCAGGCCCTCCGTATCTATCATACTGAAGGACAGGACCGGATCATGAAGAAGAAATATGATTTTGAAAAGGATGTACTATTGTATGAAAACCTGGTGGAAGAACAGGCGTTCCTGCTCAAACAGAAAAAATATGATCCGGCAGATTTTAATTACCTCTGCCGCACTGGTCTGATGATCATGCGTCTGGCCGGGAAGATGTCGATCGCCAGACGTTATTTTGACCTGTTGAAAGACATGGACCATGGCTGGCGTACCCGACTGATGATGGCCACCCGGAGTGCAGCGGCGGCGGAATTATGGCTGGTGAATTTAAAACGAAAATTAAAAAAGCAATAGAGCGATATTCAGGCAACCTGATAAATTTATTACAATGAAATTTTGCTTCTGGGGAGATATAGCGGATGCGATCCTGGGTAAAACGATCGGGGGTGGTGAGATACAGATCGCCCAGCTGGCCCGGGCATTGGCCCGCAAAGGCCATGAAGTGGTGATCGTGGATTTTGAAGCAGAAGAAAGTTTTACAACCGAGGAGGGTATAAAAGTAAAATCAGTACCCGGGTGGAATAAGGGCTTACCCGGTCTCAAAATATTGACACACCAGATCCCGGTGCTTTACCGGATGCTGAAAGCAGAGAAAGCGGATTATTATTATGTGCGGATGCGGTCTTATTTCAATATTGCCTCATATCTCGCTTGCAAAAAGAACAAGGCTAAATTCATTGTGGCACTGGCGCATGACCTTGATGTGGCCGGATTCAGGGACCGGTTCCGGTATGAATACAAAAGCCGCCTGAGTCTGAAAAGCTTTTTTACACTCTATGTGCCGAATGACCTTGTTTATGATTATATCATCCGCAGGGCTGATTTCATCACCCTGCAACATAAAGGGCAAAGGCTTCGTTCACGTCGTTTCAGGGGAAAACAAGAAGTATTCGAAAATATTTTTGACCTGAGTAAGGTGAAGGGCATAGTGAAACAACCGGGTTCATTTTTTGTTGTGGCCGGTTCTCTTACGATCATGAAAGGGATCGGAAACCTGCTTGAATTGGTGAAAAGACTGGACAAGTCCGTGAAACTGGTCGTGATCGGTGAACCCCGCGGAAAGAAAGCAGAAGCCATTTACAATGAGTTGAAGCAATATCCCAATGTGGA
>CALRQQ020000196.1:0-6781 GCA_943370345.1 Chitinophaga pinensis | reverse complement strand
GACTGCAGTCGCTGTGAGGTCAACCGTATTCGGTGCACATACTGCAGCCGGGTTCGTGATCACCACATTCGGTGCAGGAGCAGCGGTTACTACTACCTGTCTGATATCGAAGCATCCTGCTGCAGAAGTTCCCTTGATATAGTAGGTTCCTGCAGTAGCAGCAGTCGGTGTGGCAAACGGTATTGTAGCAGCAGCATCTATCCAATAGGTAAAAGTCAGACCAGCAGTTGAGCCAGCTGTAACAGCGGCAGCAGTCAGGTCAACGGTATTTGGTGCACATACTGCAGCCGGATTCGTGATCACCACGGTCGGTGTCGGCGCTGTTGTTACCGTTACAGGCTGGATAGCGAAACATCCGCCGGCCAATGTGCCCTTGATATAGTAAGTACCTGCAGTAGCAGTTGTCGGTGTAGCATACGGTACGGTAGCAGCAGCGTCCGTCCAGTAGGTCAGTGTAAGACCAGCAGAAGAACCGGCAGTCACCGCAGCTGCTGTCAGGTCAACCGTACTCGGCAGACAGGCAACAGGCGGGTTCGTGATCACTAAGGTCGGTGCCGCATTTACGGTGATGGTACCACTGGCAGAAGCAGATCCGCAACCGGTAACGGTATTCGTGATCACAACTGAGTAAGTTCCTGCTACACCGGAAGTGAAGCTGGCAACGTTACCCGGGTTGGTAGCTCCTGCAGGTACGGTCCATACATAACTATAGGTACCTGCTGTACCGGGTGTGGCTGTGATCGTCGCATTCGCTCCGGAACATACAGCAGAAGAGTTAACGGTTACAGTCGGCAACGGATTAACGGTAACCAGGATGGTCACAGGGTCTCCCACGCAACCATTGACATTAGTTTCCACCACCTGAAGCGTAGCCGTACCGGTACTGGTCCAGTTGACCGAAATAAGGTTCGGCGTAGGACCCGCTGTAATGGTACCATTACCACCACTAACCGGGGTGATGATCCACAGATAAGTGGACCCTGCCGTTAATACGACACCATAGGGCTCAGTGGCATTCAGACAGACCTGGTGATCGCCCGTATTGGGATAGGGCTGGGCAAAAGCCTTGCCGCCGGTAAACAGCAGCAGGATCGCCAGGCTTAGTTTTATGAACTTGTTTTTCAATTGCATGTTGATTTTGTTGTATTGGTTATTATATGTTGTTTACTTGGTTAAATAATTAATTATGATAGATGGTCAATGGTCCGGGACCTGCTGACGACGTGATCGTAACCGGAACAGTTGCCGTACAATTGCGGCTATCCCGTACTGTGACTGTATATACACCTGCGGTCAATCCGGTAAAAATATTGCTGGCCTGGAAGGTCACTCCATTGATGCTATAGCTCAACGCACCGGTACCTCCGGTAGCCTCAGCGGTGATCGTACCATCTCCGGCACCACAGGAGGCTGATGAGAATGTAGCCGTAACTACCGGTGCCGGCAGGTTGAGTAAAATAACCGGAAGCGTTTTGATGCACCCGTTTATATCTTTAACATAGAGCGTATAGGTTCCTGCTGCGAGGGAATTGAAGACCGTACCTGCCTGGTACACGGTTCCGTTAATTGAATACTGCAAGGCACCTGCTCCACCGGTAGCTGTAGCGGTAATGGAACCATTGGCATTACCACAGGCTGCATGCACTACTGTTGCCGTGAGGGTCTGCGGTCCGCTAGTGGATGGCACCACAACCGCACGAGTGGTAATACAGCCATTTGCGTCTTTTACTGTTAGTGTATAATCACCGGGTAATAAGGTGGCGAAAACATTTCCTGCCTGGTAATTGACCCCGTCAATACTGTATTGTAAAGGAGGGGCTGCACTGGTAGCAGTTACAGTAATCGTACCAGTGGCATTGCCGCAATTCCCGGCGGTCATAACCGCATTGCTGATCACGGGGCCTCCGGGATTTTGAACATTCACCCCGGTAGTGGTAATACAACCGCGGTCATCTTTTATATAAATAGTATAAAATCCGGCAGGGAGGTTGTTGAATGTGCCACTGCTCTGATAAAGACTGCCATCCAAGCTGAACAAATAAGGGGCTGTTCCAAAAGTTCCACTGGCCACTACGGTGCCATCACTGTTATTACAACCAGCAGGAATGGTAAAGGCCGAAACCCGTGGCATGGCCGTATTACCGACAGTTACAGAAGTACTGCTATAGCAATTATTGACATCTTTTACATACAGGGTATACGTACCCGGTGCCAGTCCGGCAAAAATAGTACTGGCCTGGAAAACGGTACCGTTCAGACTATACTCCAGTGGCGCCACCCCACCGGTGCCACTGGCGGTGATCGATCCGTTATTTGTATTACAGGAAGCAGTGAGAACAGTTGCCGTTACTGTAGGCACTCCCTGCCCTGCCAGGTTCACAGTAGTACCGTTGGTACAACCCGATCCATCCTGCACACTGACGGCATAGGTACCGGGTACCAGATTATTGAAAACAGCTGTAGCAGTATATGCGCCACCGTTGATACTATACGTATAAGGTGGCAACCCTCCGCTACCGGTAGCGGTGATCGTACCTGTTGGTGAACCACAGGTGGGATTTACCTGGGTGGTGGCAATAGCAGGGCCCCCAAGGGAAGGCACCACTACATTGATTGTTGAAATACAGGCTCCGGGCACTACCGGCGGACCCGCCACATAATCCGCATCATCGGCTATACGTACCTGGTAGGTACCCGGAGTGAGACCCGGGAAGGTAAAACTATTGGCTCCCGGAGGAAAGAACGTCACCCAGCTGAGTCCGCCATCAATACTGGCATGATAAGGCGTATTTGGCCCTGCTCCATTGATTGTTATGGACCCGTTGGGTGTACCACAATTCGCCGCAATAGCCGTTGCTGTGGCCGTAGCCGCTGTACCACTGCCGATCGTAACCAGTTTGGTGATATTACAGAAGCTTTCATTCTGCGCTGTAATGGTATGTACACCCGGGGCCACATTGGTGAACTGATTGGCCGTAGTAAAAGGTCCGCCATCCAGGCTGAAGATATAAGTAGCACCGCCACCACTGGGAAGCCCTTTCAGATTCTTGATACGACCGGTCTGTCCGAGACAGGCCAGTGCATCTTTCACTACAAAAGTCACATCCGAAGGCGGTGTTCCAGCACCAACATTCACCAATGTAACGGTGGCCGTCGCTGTACAGTTATTCGCATCTCTTACTGTAATCGTATGTAATCCGGGAGTGAGGTTCATAAAGAACTGGACTGTTTGATAAGCACCACCATCCAGACTGTACTGGTAAGGGGCAGTACCACCAGTGGCCACTGCTTTCACCACCCCATTACTGCCACCGCAGGTAACCTGGAATAAGGTGCTGATCGTCAGCGAAGGGCCGGAAGAGGAAGTAACAGTAACCGTTTTGGTCACGATACAGTTATTGGCATCTCGCACATAGAGGGTGTATACACCAGGTGCTACATTGGTGAATAGGTTCGAAGCCTGGTAAACAGTACCATTAATACTGTATTGTAACGGGGGTACACCACCACTGGCTACTGCGGTAATGGTGCCTGTACTGCTGCTGCAGGTAGAGGAGACGGAGCTGCCGTTGAGGGTGAGACCGGAAACATTATTGATCACCACAATCACATAACGGATACAACCATTGGCATCTTTCACAAATACGGTGTAGGATCCTGTAGCCAGTCCGGTAAAAATATTCCCTGCCTGGTATGTCACATTATCAAGGCTGTACTGCAACGGAGCTGTACCGCCGGATGCATTAGCGGTAATGGTGCCTGTGCTACTGTTACAGGCTGTATTGGTCGCGGTGGCAGTAAGCACCGGTCCGGCAGTGGGTGGCACCACGATCGGGAAAGTAGCGATACAACCACCGGCATCCCGGACATAGACCACATAATTGCCGGGTGCCAATGTATTAAATGTAGCACCGGCCTGAAATACGGTTCCATTGATACTGTACTGATAAGGTGCTGTACCGGCACTGGCTACTGCAGTAATACTGCCACTGTTCACATTACAAGCCGATGCAGTTGCTGTAGCTGTAAGGGAAGGCCCGTTGGTACTCGCTACCGTAACAGTAACGGTATTGATACAACCGGTGGCATCTTTTACACTTACGGTATAACTTCCCGCTGCCAGTCCGGTAAAAATATTTCCAATCTGGTAGTTCACCCCGTCCACACTGTATTGCAAAGGGGCAATACCACCTGCACCGGTTGCAATAATAGTACCGTTTGTATTATTACAGGCAGCCGATGTACTGGTGGCTGACACGGTTGGTGCCGGAGAATTCGGAATGGTCACCGTCACATTTGCCATACAACCATTGGCATCTTTGACCCATACCGTATAGTTACCCGGTGTAAGTCCGCTGAACTGATTGCTGACCTGGTAAGTATTTCCATTGATGCTGTATTGCAAAGGGGCCGTACCGCTGCTGCCAAAAGCCGTAATGGTTCCATTGTTACTGCCACAGGTGGCTGCCGCCGGAATAGCGGATAGTTGAGGAGCCGGCGAACTGGTGATCGTGACCTGTACCGCATTGATACAGTTATTGGCATCTTTTACCGTAACCGTATAAACACCCCCGGTAATACCGGTGAAAAAATTACTGCTCTGATAGGTTACGCCGTTAATGCTGTACGTGTAGGGCGCGGTGCCCCCCGTAGCTGTTGCCGTGATACTTCCATTATTGCTGCCACAGTCCGCATTGGTACTGCTGAGGCTAAGTGCGGGTCCATTGGTATTGGTGATCGTGACAACGGTGGTACTCTTACAACCATTGGCATCTCTTACCGTAACGGTATACACTCCTGCCCCCAAACCGGCAAACAGACCCGATCCCTGAAAATTGGTCCCGTCAATGCTGAAAGTATAGGGGGCCGTGGCACCTGAACCGGTAGCCGTAATGGAACCAGTATTATTTCCGCAGGTGGTATTCGTCACCGTAGTACCAATTACGGGTCCAGGTAAAACAAAGCTGGTACTGGTCTGCGATCCGTTGCAGAACTGATTGATCGTGGCGACGATCGTGTAGGTAACATTGGGCAATAACCCGGTAAACACTCCGGTCGTATTCGTGGCCACCTGGGTGCTGCCATTGTATAAAACATAGGTGACCGTTGAACCCGCAGGCGGCACGGGTGTAATCGTCGCGGTAACTCCGGAGGTGGCACAATTAGGAGTCGTGTTGATCGTGTACAGGGTGGTCGGACAATAAGCCACCACATCCACAGAAGCAACAAAGCCATCGCCACTTACGTAAAGCAGTTTACGGGATTCATCATAGGCCAGGTCATACACTGATTTTCCCGCCATACCCGGTATAGTAATATCTGCCGGTGCATCACTGAACGTGGCACCATTGAACTGATACACTTTCACGGTTCCATTTGCTTCTCCTACAAATACATTATTGCAGGCGTCGGCAATAATACCGCCCTGCATGAAGGGAATATTGGCCGTGGTGACCGGCGTACCTACAGCTGCTCCATTTGCTTTATTGATCGCTTTCAGGTTCTTTCCGTCCCAGTAATAGAGATAAGAGGCATTCACCCAAAGCATATTAGCTGAATTATCACTCAATCCTGTAGCGACCAGGTAGGGTCTGTTGGCCGCTTCCTGAATGGTATTGTAACCGGAGGCCACATTCCATACAACTGATGCCGCACTGTATGGCGCGGTGTTTTTATAGATCTTGTTGTTCAGTCCGGGTGTACCAAATGTACTTCCGAAAATGCTGTACATTTCATTGTTGGCAGGATCAAATACAAAGTCCGCAATATCCTGTGCCCAGCCAGTACCACCCGCATATGCCACACCGGTAATATTGAGTCCGGTCACAGTGGTAGCCGGTGGGGTGAAGGCTCCAAAATTGATATTGGAATTTAGGCCGCCACCTGCGATCAGTATCTGCGGGGAACCATTGTTACAACTCCAGAACATCTTCCAGGCTTCCATAAAGGAGGGATTCGCCGTGGTGATATAATTGTCGTAAAGACCGGTGGTGCTGATCCGGATAACACGGAATCCTGTACTGGGACTGAAACCCTGACCGAGATAAACATTACCGGTTGGCTTCTCCACCATCCAGCCACCATAATAAGTGCCATAGGTCCAGCTGGGAATGGCGAGTGTGCCGTTGAAGGTCCATTGCAGGGCGCCGGCGGCATTGTACTTGGCCAGGCTGTGATTGCCGGTAAAAGCACCGCCACCTGTCACATATACATTCCCGTTATAATCAAAGTCCACATCCTTGGCCTTCCCCGCATTGAGTCCGGTGAGATTGGCCGTGCTGGTCACAAAAGGATCAATGACCAGGGATTTTGTTTTATCATAAGCTTGCGGAAAGGAAAAACGAACGGCCTTATCGTCCAGTTGAAAAGTTGTAGCTACTTCGGAACGGGCTGCGTTGCTGATCCCCGTACCATAATAAGACACCGGTACGGATACTGTCACGCCTTCAATGGATGAATTTATTTCAAGCTGACCCTTACTGTTTGTTTTAACAGATACGATATCACCGCCGTACTTCATTTGTACTTTGCTGATATCTGCACCGGGCTGAACTCTCAGGCTATACTCAAAACCTTGTTTGTTGTTATCGGTAAAATGATACACGAGGTCGATACCCGGATATAGATCTTTATAGGTTAGCGTACCAAAAGAATACGCTTTATCCTGTATCATCCGGTAAGTGTGATAAGCGGTGGCTTGGGCTGAAGCCTGTACCTGAACCGAAGCGTTTGCATTTACCCATTCCATCGTGATCACCCGGTCGGTTATGATCTTTTTCTT
>CALRQQ020000195.1:0-6809 GCA_943370345.1 Chitinophaga pinensis | reverse complement strand
GGGTGCCCCGGATCTTGTTCAGATCACTATATGGCTCGGTGAAGAACTTCCAGAGCCATTCCCGTCCGCCGACGGTCCGGGTAAAGTTGAGCTTATGAAAAATAGAGAACTCTTCTTCCGGATGGAAGATGGAGATGTCGGTGAAGGATGTTTGGTCAATTTGCATAACTGATTTCCGGATAGGCTGTCTGTAATTAACGGTCAAATCGTAAACGCATTCCCCATTGAGATTCATCAAACACGCCGTTTCCATACACCTTATGGCCATTTACAAAAGTATATTGAATGCTGGCCGGGAACTGGAAGCCCTCCAACGGGCTCCAGCCGCATTTGTACAGAATATTTTCTTTGCTGACCTGGTACGGGGTGTTGAGGTCGGCGATCACCAGGTCGGCATGGTACCCTTCCCGGATATAGCCTCTTTCTTTTACCTGGAAACATTCCGCGGGAGCATGACTCATTTTCTCTACCACTTTTTCAAGACTGATCTTGCCCTGTTTCACATAGTGCAACATAAGCAAAAGCGAATGCTGTACCAGGGGTAGTCCCGCATGGGCTTTCTCATAGGGCTCATCCTTTTCGGCCCAGGTATGCGGGGCATGATCGGTGGCAATGATGTCCAGGCGGTCATCCAGTAAGGCGTCCCATAAAGCTTCCCGGTTATGCGGGGCCTTGATGGCCGGATTACATTTGATCCTGTTGCCCAGCTGTGCATAATCATCACTGGTGAAATGAAGGTGATGTACACATACTTCGGACGTGATGCGTTTATCTTTCAGTGGAAACAGATTGGTGAACAACTGGAGTTCCTTCGCGGTACTGATGTGCAGGATATGCAACCGGGTGCCGTATTTTTTGGCGATCTGAATAGCGTACAGGGACGATTCATAACAGGCTTCTTCATCCCGGATAACCGGATGATCGGCAGGGGTGAGTTCGCGGTTTTCCAGTCGCATGCGTTCCAGATTTCGTTTGATGACCGACTCATCCTCACAGTGGGTGGCGATCAGCACTTCTGATTCCGCAAACACACGGTCCAGGGTATTGGGATTATCCACCAGCATATTGCCGGTACTGGCACCCATGAAAATTTTTACCCCGCAGATATCTTTCTTTCTGGCATTGGTCTTAAGCACCTCCTCCGCATTGTTATTAGAGGTGCCCATGAAGAAGGAATAATTCGCCAGTGAAGATCTGGAAGCAATCTGGTATTTTTCTTCCAGCAATTCCTGTGTAAGTGCATTCGGAATAGTATTCGGCATTTCCATAAAACTGGTCACGCCACCCGCCACCGCCGCTTTGGCTTCGGTACCAATGGTGGCTTTATGGGTGAGCCCGGGCTCCCGGAAATGCACCTGGTCGTCAATACAACCGGGCAACAGGTAGCGCCCTTCACCGTTGATCTCAGTAACGGCTTCCATAGGAAGATTGATCTGTCCGTCGATCCGTTCGATCCGTCCGTTTTTCAGCAGTACATCCGCTGTACGGGTCGTTCCTTCATTGACGAGCTGTATATTCCGGATCAGGTAATTTTGCATATCTTGTACATTGAAATTATTTGATAAAGCCAATACCCATGCAATTTAAACAAAGCCTTGTAAGACTGGCACTGATCCTGCTCCCAATTTCCGGATTTTCACAAACCACCTTCCTGCCTCAGGGCGATAAATCAGTGTTGCTGCTCGACCGCCTTGAAATAAGGGCGTATAAGGATTCCCTGTTTAACTATTCGAAAACAAAACCGTATAACCGTCAACACGTCATCAATGCTTTGCTGACCGCCAATGGCCAGAACAGGCTTTTGCATAATAACCGGGTGACAAAATCCTTGAGCAGGGTTGACCTGTATAATTTCAGACAGCTGCTGGCCAATAACATGGAATACCTGTCCGACAGCCTCCGGGCTACACTCCGTTCCAGGAAATCAGCGGGTAAGAATTTTTATACCTCGCCGGCGAATTTATTTGAAGTGCATGTAAAGGATTTCGATCTGGTGATCAATCCGGTGATCCAGCTGACTATTTCAAAGGAGAAAGACAACAGTGAAAGCCTGTTTCAGAATACCCGTGGACTTACCCTGCGCGGCCGGATCGCCAATAAGATCGGGTTTGCCACCTACCTGACCGATAACCAGGAAAGGGTCCCGTTTTATGTTCGTGATTTTGTTGCCGCCCGTAAAGCTGTGCCGGGGGCCGGGTTTTATAAAGAGTTCAAAGGTACAGGCTATGATTATTTTGATGCAAGGGGGTATCTTACTTTTAATGTTACCAAATACATAGATGTAGCCTTTGGTTATGACCGCAACTTTATCGGCAATGGTCACCGCAGTTTATTCCTGAGCGATTTCGGGAACAGCAATCTTTTTCTTAAGCTCAATACCCGGATCTGGAAATTCAATTACCAGAATCTGTTCATGGAATTACACAATGCGGACAACCGTTTTGGTGACCGGCTGATCGGAAAAAAATACGCGGCCATGCACCACCTGGATGTGGCGGTGAATAAATGGCTGAATGTCGGATTGTTTGAAGGAGTGGTCTTTGGTCGTCCCAACCGCTTTGACTTCGGTTACCTGAATCCTATCATCTTCTACCGATCGGTGGAGCAACAGAACGGTAGTTTTGATAACTCCGTGGCCGGACTGGATCTGAAAGCCAATTTGCCCCATAAAGTACAATTATATGGTCAGCTGATGCTGGATGAATTCCTGTTATCAGAAATTAAGAATAACCGTGGCTGGTGGGCCAATAAATGGGGCTTGCAATTCGGGGCCAAATACATTGATGCATTTGGTATTCCTAATCTGGATCTTCAGCTGGAACATAACCGGGTCCGTCCGTTTACGTATTCCCATCGTGATTCGGTGGCCAACTACACCCATTATAACCAGCCGCTGGCCCATCCGTTGGGTGCCAATTTCCGGGAGTGGATCGCTATTGCACGTTATCAACCCGCACCCAAATGGTTGATCACCGGAAAACTGATCGCTTATACACAGGGTCGTGACAGCAGCAGCCGCAGTTTTGGCAGCAATATTTTCTATCCCAATGTGGCTCCCTTCCGCCAGGCAGATTTCGGCTATGAGATCGGCAGTGGATGGAAGACCTCCGTCTTTATCGGCTCATTCCTGGTTTCGTATGAATGGAAGGAAAATCTCTTTTTTGAACTGAGTGCACTGGTCCGGAAGCAGGAGACTAAAACTGCACCGCTTATTTCAGGAAATACATCGGTGGTCAGTTTCGGATTACGCTGGAATATGCACCGCCGGGAATTTGATTTCTGACCGATTTACTTTTACAGCCTTCACATAATATCATCGGCAGATTCCTGGTCATGCAGGACCGCTTCCGGATCCTTATTTATCCTGATCCGGGTGAGCAGTAATATAAATACCGTTGGCCTGTAGTTTCTGCTCCCGGTATGATTTGATGTCGTGGATCATTTTACGGGTGAATATATCCGCGCCATTGCTGTTCAGGTGTTGCGAATTATAGAAGAAGTCTTTATTCAGACACATGCTGTCTGCGGAATAATCAAAGAAAGGGATCTTGTATTTGCGGGCAAAACTGTCATAGATCGCGAAAACCTGTTTTCGGTTCGAGACAAACTGCTGTCCGCCGATAAACTCAGGCGAGTACACCATAATGATCTCGGTCTTCGTATCCCTTGTTTCCCGAAGGAACTGGTCGAACAGACGGATCGTGGCACTGTCAAAATGCTGCACATATTTTTTCTGAATTGCCATGGCACGGTCCAGGTCATTATTCCAGATCAATACCTGTCCGCTGTAACCCTTGTACCGGTCGATATTATTCAGGGAAGGTTTGATCATGATCTTCAGCGCATTTTTCAGTGCATCCCGTTGTCCTGCATAGCGTATGAGGGGTAGTTTATAGTCATAAAAATCAAATCCGAAATAGGTCTTTGTTGCATCTAGGATCTCCTTGTTATCGAGATAGGGCAGGAATTGTTCCGGATTATAGAGGTCTTTCTTTTTATCAAAGGTGAAATTATCGAGGGACAGGATGATGGTGGCCGGCGGCTTATTATACCGGAGGAGCAGGTCGTGCCGCAGGTACTGCATATAAAAGTTATGGCCGTCGATTCCGAGATTATAAACCGTATTACCGGTACTGTCTTCAATGATCCGGGGATTCAATTGCAACCAGGCGCGGGATGATCCGTAGATAACGATATCTGAATTCACTTTCCCGTCCAGTATGTCATTCCATACCGCATAATCACCGGTTTTGGAGGTCTTCAGCGTCCGGTTGATGTAGCCATCGGCAATAAAAGCCAGCAACAGCAACGGCGCCAGGAACAGGATGATATGTAAGAGGAATTTTTTCATTATCAGAACTGAAAGTAAATGAATTGCTGCGTACTCCCTTTGAATATGAAGAGTAGCAGAATGATCATATAATAAACACTCCAGCGGAAAAAGCGGTTGTACTTCACCCCGAATTTTTCCAACGCATACCGGTACTCCCTGCCGTACCATTCAGTCAGAATGAACACTGCAAGCAGTAAATAAAGCGGACCGGGGATGAAATCAGCCGACTGGCCGAAAAAATCAGTGGTGAAAATGCCTTCAATATAACCAAAGGCATGCGACAGGTTATCTGCACGGAAAAAGATCCATGCAAATAAGGTCAGGGTAAAGGTCAGGAGGATCGATAACAGGTCTTTGATACCCGGGAAGATCCGTCCTTTGGCCACGATATCCAGGTTATTTCGGTTGGTATTCATCAGGACGGAAGGCATGATGTATAAAGCGTTCAGAAAACCCCATACCAGGAAGGTCCAGTTTGCCCCATGCCAGAATCCGCTGACCAAAAAGATGATGAATGTGTTCCGCACTTTCATCCATTTGCCTCCCTTACTGCCGCCGAGGGGGATATAGAGATAATCGCGAAACCAGCTGGATAGGGAGATATGCCAGCGTCTCCAGAATTCAGCGATATCACGGGAAAAATAAGGGAAAGCGAAATTCCGTAACAGATCGATCCCGAATAAACGGGCCGTACCAAGGGCAATATCCGAATACCCGGAAAAATCACCATAGATCTGGAAAGCAAAAAACACAGCGCCCAGCACCAGGATGCCGCCATGATAACTCTCACTGTTGTTGAAGATCTGGTTGGCAAATTCCGCACAGTTGTCGGCAATCACAATTTTCTTGAAAAGCCCCCAGAGGATCTGCCTGAGGCCATCCACAGCTTTTGCGTAGTCAAATTTTCTTCCCTGTATGATCTGAGGCAGGAGGTGAGTGGCCCGTTCAATCGGTCCGGCTACCAACAGGGGAAAGAAGCTGACAAAGACGGAATAGTCAATGAAATTCCGTTCCGGCTTAATGCGTTTATAATAAATATCGAGTACATAGGAAATACCATGGAATGTGTAAAAGGAAATACCAACCGGGAGGATCACACTGATCGTCGGATAGTTGATCTTAATACCAGCCAGTGCCAGCCCATCGGCAAAGGAGGAGACAAAAAAATTGTAGTATTTGAATACACCAAGAAAACCCAGGTTGATCACAATGCTCAGCCACATCCATGCCCGTGATCTGTTTTTTGTACTGCTTTCGTGGATGCGGAGACCGGTGTAATAATCCAGCAGGGTGGAAAAAATAAGCAGGAACAGAAAACGCCAGTCCCAACAGGCATAGAAAAAATAACTGGCTATAAGCAGCAGTATATTCTGAAGCCTGACCTTTCCCCCGGTGGCAAACCAGTAAAGGAGAAAAACCACTGGTAAAAAAATGGCAAAACTTATGGAATTGAAAAGCATGAAATAGGTTGATTCTGTTCAGTCAAGTTTAATGGAGTTTTGTAGGGTATTGTTTTTATGCTTTTCCATCAAGCGTCTTATCATAAGACTGCAATGTATGTCGAAGTTGGATTTTGTGATTGGTTAAATCCGGGGAATCATTTTCTGAAGGTGAAAGGATCTCCGACTTCAAAAGGGTGAAATATAACTGATTATAAAATTCCCATTGATCAAAAATGAAAGGCCTGAGATAAAATAAGAACTGGCCTGTACAACAGGTCTTCCGGATAAATGCTAATAAGTGAAGGTATAATTTATTTTGGGCAAATGCAAGTACCCGGTTAAACAAATTTGTTTGTCAGTTTTTTATGCATATAAAAATAATATATATCTGAAGAGGTTGCTTATTTTATCCTTCAAGATGGATAGAAAAGACGATCATCCTGGATTGGATCTTATCAAACATGCTGGAGAAGCGGAGATTTTCATCCCGGGCGTGAATATTCCGCAATCCGTTACTGATTTTGATCTCCGGTGAAAAAATAAAACTGGGAAAGAAAAAATTAAAACCGATCCCGAATTCAGGTCCGAAATCATATTTCTGGATCTTGATCAGCTCCTCGGCTTTCTTGGCCCTCGCATTACTTGCCATATCAATATCCGCTTTGAAGCCGGCAAGTGTGTACACCCGGAAGTTGCCGATCCGGTCACTCTGGAATTTTACCTGGAATGGAAACGACATGATGACCGATTCCACTTTTTTGGTGACTTCTGTATTGCCATCAAAGTCCGGGTATTTGAGTTTATAGAAGATGTTCCGCTCAATAAACATGAGTTGGGGGTTGAACCTGACCTGGAACCGGTTGGAGATACGACCGGTTGCGGAGAGCCCGAGGGTCAAACCACCGGAATTGATGGGTTCACCGATCAATACACTATCAGACTGCAGGAACCGGGGGTGCCATTCGGTCTGGAAACGGGCCAGGTTGATGCCCACGGTAATCCCGAAGTAATAGGGCTTGGTGTCATGGTCAAAC
>CALRQQ020000194.1:0-6821 GCA_943370345.1 Chitinophaga pinensis | reverse complement strand
AACAAGTTTACTACAGGAGTACAGGTGGTTCGAGTCCACAAAACTGGCGAATGATAGGCTACGGCAAATCATAACGTTCTTTGACATCTTGGAAGAAGTATAAACCCGTGAGGGTATAAATCAAAGAAAGTAAGAAAGGGCACACGGGGGATGCCTTGGCTCTCAGAGGCGATGAAGGACGTGATAAGCTGCGAAAAGCTGCGGGGATTCGCAAATAGGACGTGATCCGCAGATATCCGAATGGGGAAACCTACTATACTGAAGGTATAGTGCAAAAGCGCAAACCTGCTGAACTGAAACATCTAAGTAGGCAGAGGAAGAGAAAACAATAGTGATTACGCAAGTAGTGGCGAGCGAACGCGTAAGAGCCCAAACCGGTATTGTTACGGCAATACCGGGGTTGTAGGACCGACATAATAATGCAAATATGAAGTTGAAGCTATTGGGAAGTAGCACGATACAGGGTGATAGTCCCGTAAACGTAAAGAAAGGCATTAGGTTGGTATCCTGAGTACCGCGAGGTCGGAGACGCCTTGTGGGAATCTACCAGCACCATCTGGTAAGGCTAAATACTACTGAGAGACCGATAGTGAACCAGTACCGTGAGGGAAAGGTGAAAAGAACCCCGAACAGGGGAGTGAAATAGAACCTGAAACCGTGTGCTTACAAGCGGTCGGAGCAGCCTTGAGCTGTGACGGCGTGCCTTTTGCATAATGAGCCTACGAGTTACTCTTCTCTGGCAAGGTTAAGTGATTAAGTCATGGAGCCGAAGCGAAAGCGAGTCTGAAAAGGGCGCATAGTCAGGGGAGGTAGACGCGAAACCTTGTGATCTACCCTTGGGCAGGATGAAGTGACGGTAACACGTCATGGAGGTCCGAACCGATAAGCGTTGAAAAGCTTCCGGATGACCTGAGGGTAGGGGTGAAAGGCTAATCAAACTGGGAAATAGCTCGTACTCCTCGAAATGTTTTTAGGAACAGCCTGGTGGTTGAGTGTGGCAGAGGTAGAGCTACTAATAGGACTAGGGGGAGTCAAATCCTACCAAATCCTGATAAACTCCGAATGCTGACCACATATACACTGGAGTGAGGCCTTGGGTGCTAAGGTCCAAGGCCAAAAGGGAAAGAACCCAGACCAACAGCTAAGGTCCCCAAATTACTACTAAGTTGAACTAACGAGGTCCGATTGCCTAGACAGCTAGGATGTTGGCTTGGAAGCAGCCATTCATTTAAAGAGTGCGTAACAGCTCACTAGTCGAGCGATCGGGCATGGATAATAAACGGGCATCAAGTAGTATACCGAAGCTTTGGATTTGCAGCAATGCAAGTGGTAGAGGAGCATTCTAATAGCAGTGAAGGTATTTCGTCAGAAGTGCTGGAGCGATTAGAAAAGCAAATGTAGGCATAAGTAACGATAAGGCAGGCGAGAAACCTGCCCACCGAAAGACTAAGGTTTCCTGATCAACGCTAATCGGATCAGGGTTAGTCGGGGCCTAAGGAGTAGCCGAAGGGCGAATCCGATGGACAACTGGTTAATATTCCAGTACTTTCTATGACTGCGACGGAGAGACGGAGTAGTGAAAGAACCGCGAACTGACGGAATAGTTCGTTAAAGCCAGTAGATATATTTTGTGTAGGCAAATCCGCACGAAATGTCGAAGGTGATAGTACCGCAAGTCTTCGGATGAGTGGATAGTGTTCCTAAACAGACTTCCAAGAAAATCTTCTAAGCTTCAGGTTATAGAAACCCGTACCGTAAACCGACACAGGTAGTCGAGGAGAGAATCCTAAGGTGCTCGAGTGATTCATGGCTAAGGAACTCGGCAAAATGGCCCTGTAACTTCGGGAGAAGGGGCGCCAATGGCAACATTGGCCGCAGTGAAAAGGCCCAGGCGACTGTTTAACAAAAACACATGGCTTTGCAAAATCGAAAGATGACGTATAAGGCCTGACACCTGCCCGGTGCTGGAAGGTTAAGAGGGGATGTCAGCCGCAAGGCGAAGCATTGAATCGAAGCCCCAGTAAACGGCGGCCGTAACTATAACGGTCCTAAGGTAGCGAAATTCCTTGTCGGGTAAGTTCCGACCTGCACGAATGGTGTAACGATCTGGGCGCTGTCTCAGCCATGAGCTCGGTGAAATTGTGGTATCGGTGAAGACGCCGGTTACCCGCAACGGGACGGAAAGACCCCATGCACCTTCACTATAGCTTAACATTGATTTTGGATACAAGATGTGTAGGATAGGTGGGAGGCTTTGATCTTGCGTCGCTAGGCGTAAGTTAGCCAACGTTGAAATACCACCCTTTTTGTATTCGGAATCTAATCCCGCAAAGCGGGAGACATTGTTTGGTGGGTAGTTTGACTGGGGTGGTCGCCTCCAAAAGAGTAACGGAGGCTTTCAAAGGTATGCTCAGTACGCTTGGTAACCGTACGAGGAGTGCAATAGCATAAGCATGCTTGACTGTGAGGCCGACAAGCCGATCAGGTACGAAAGTAGGATATAGTGATCCGGTGGTTCTGCATGGAAGGGCCATCGCTCAAAGGATAAAAGGTACGCTGGGGATAACAGGCTGATCTCCCCCAAGAGCTCATATCGACGGGGAGGTTTGGCACCTCGATGTCGGCTCGTCACATCCTGGGGCTGGAGAAGGTCCCAAGGGTTCGGCTGTTCGCCGATTAAAGTGGCACGCGAGCTGGGTTCAGAACGTCGCGAGACAGTTCGGTCCCTATCTGTTGTGGGCGTAAGAAGTTTGAGTGGACCTGACCTTAGTACGAGAGGACCGGGTTGGACCAGCCGCTGGTGTATCTGTTGTGCCGCCAGGTGCAGCGCAGAGTAGCTAAGCTGGGACGAGATAAGCGCTGAAAGCATCTAAGTGCGAAACTCACCACAAGATGAGACTTCTATGAGGGATGTTGTAGATGACGACGTTGATAGGCTACAGATGTAAAGCTAGTAATAGCAAAGTCGAGTAGTACTAATTACCCAAAAGCTTTCAGATAGAAACGTAGAAACAAAATAGATTTATACCCCGGAACATACTTCTTTCAAGACAATGTCATTGGTTGCATTAGGCGCAAGCTCAAGCAATCAAAAAAAAATTAGACTAACAAGTCGCAAGATCTTTAGGTGATTATTGCGAGGGTGTCCACCTCTTCCCATTCCGAACAGAGAAGTTAAGCCCCTCAGCGCCGATGGTACTGCCGTAAAAGGTGGGAGAGTAGGTCGTCGCCAATTTTTATTACAAAGCCCCGAGTAGCAATACGCCGGGGCTTTTTTTTTGCCATTTTTTTTGACCAATTGACTACTTGACCAATTGACTACTTGATCAATTGACTTCTTGACTTCTTGACTTCTTGATACTTGACATTAGATTCTAACGACAAACGACCAAGGACTAATGACCAAGGACGAACGACTATGGACTAATGACCAGTTACCAGTTACGAAAGACGAAATTCAAATACGAAATACGAAAGAATATAGTTATCTTTGAATGTGAAATATTTTGAAGAAAAAAGAAGAGAAGTAATGAAGCATATTGAAGGCTTCATGCTTGATAATATGTTCAATTATCTTAAACCTGTTGAAGATATTTGGCAACCTACAGATTTCCTACCAGATTCATCTAGTCCAGAATTTTATGATCAAGTAAAAGATTTACAAGCATCAGCTCGTGAATTACCTTACGACTTAATGATCGTTCTTATTGGTGATACCATAACTGAAGAAGCTTTACCCACTTACGAGTCTTGGTTAGCTACAGTAGAAGGTGTATCGCAAGAAGAAACTGGTGGTTGGATGAAATGGTTACGTCACTGGACTGGTGAAGAAAATCGTCACGGTGATTTACTAAACAAATACCTTTATCTTTCTGGTCGTGTTGATATGCGCCAATTAGAAATTTCAACTCAATACCTTATCGCAGATGGTTTCGATATTCAAACTGACCGCGATCCGTATAGAAATTTCGTTTACACTTCTTTCCAAGAAATGGCTACCAATATCTCTCACCGTAGAGTAGCTAGCTTATCTAAAAAAAGCGGTGATGGTTTGCTTGCTAAAATGTGTGGTGTAATTGCTGCCGATGAAGCTCGTCACGCTAATGCTTACCAAGCATTTATAAAAGAAATTCTAAAAGTTGATGCTAGTGAAGCTTTACTTGCTTTCGAAGATATGATGCGTAAGAAAATAGTTATGCCTGCTCATCTTTTAAAAGAAGCTGGTAAAACGATGGAAGCTACGTTCGATCATTTCTCTAACGCAGCTCAACGTTTAGGCGTTTACACTTCAGTAGATTATATCGATATTATCAAACACCTTCTTAAAGAATGGCAAGTTGATAGTTTGACTGAATTAAATGATGCTGGTGAAAAAGCTAGGGATTATTTAATGGCTTTACCTGATCGTTTAACTCGTATCGCTGATCGTATGAAAACTCCAGAGTTAGAATACGAATTCGCATGGGTTAAAAAACAGTAGCTAATATGTTAATGTGTTAATGACAAAGTTCGTTTGCTTCGTTCAAGATATTTTGAACTCGGGGATTTGAACGTATAACAGATTCTAAAATATGTCTGCTCTTAAGTAAATGTTTAGTTAAAACTACTCCTTTGCTTAAGAGCATTTCTTTTTCATCTTTAGTTATTAATGTCAAACAAGTTATTGGAAATAATTTTTGTTCATCAATGATAGTTTTTAATCCTCTCCCTTTTGGTTCATCCCAACTGATTAATTTTAATCCAGCACAAGTCCCATACTGAAAGGCATCTTCAGTGAATTTAGTATTTGTAACTACCCATCCTTCGAATTGCTCGAAGTCTTGTTTCTCCAATATATCGTTGTATCTCGATCGTATATATAATGGAATCTTAACATCACATTTGATGTGTAATAAATTATGATATTTACACTCAATAAAAATTGTTTTCTCTTCTTTCTTTGCAACTACATCAATTTCGTGACTAACACATCGACCTTTAATAAATACTCCAGTACTTACGGTGTACCCCTGTGCAATCATTAACTCCGCAATAAATTTTTCGAATGCAAATCCGGCCGGACCTAATTCCATTATGCCTTCTTTTAGTTTGTATTTAGATGCCGTTACTCTTGAATGTTTTTTCAAAAGTCGAAAAGCTAACCTGAATATTTTATGAGTAGAATATCCTTGAGAAATTTGTTTCTTAACTTCCTGAAGTATTGTGTTTGCAAGCTCTACTGTAGCTCCGCTATTTATTAATGAGGCCTTTAATTTATCAGAAGAAAAAACAGCTTTTTCACCAGATGATTTTTGAATTAAATATTGCGTATCTTTCATAAACAAAATCTATACTAATGTACGATTTTATTTCAATCGAATTTTGGGGCGCAGCTCAAGAAGTTACAGGCTCCAAACATCTTATCACTGCTCCAGATGGTACAAAAATATTATTAGACTGTGGTCTTCTTCAAGGAGCAAATTCTGAAGATGCTAATAGGCATTTTGGATTTAATCCGAAAGAGATTGATGTGCTTGTTGTTTCTCATGCTCATATCGACCATTCTGGAAATATTCCAAATTTAGTAAAGCAAGGATTTCGTGGTAAAATTTTAACTACTGCTGCAACAATCGATGTGCTTTCCATTATGCTTGCCGATTCTGCTCGTATACAAGAAGACGATGCGGAATATATCAATAAGAAAAGAAAAGCTGAAGGTCGAAAACCCATTCAACCATTATACACTATTGAAGATGTAGAAATGACATTGAAAATGTTTCATGCTGTTCGAATTAAAGAGCATTATCAATGGAACGAAAATATTTCATTTTACTTTACTGATGCTGGACATATACTTGGCTCTGCTTGTATTTCAATAGATATTAAAATTAAAGATGAAATAAGAAGAATTTTCTTCTCTGGTGATGTTGGCAGATACAACGATCGTATTTTAAAGGCTCCAGATGATTTTCCTCAAGCAGATGTAATCTTACTTGAAAGTACTTATGGAAATCGATTACACGACATTACAGAGGATGCTGAGCAGAAATTATTAGATGCTGTAATTAAAACTTGTGTGAATCAACAAGGGAAGTTGATCATTCCAGCTTTTAGTTTAGGCCGAACTCAAGAAATTGTATACGCGCTAGATCGAATGCGTACAGAAGGAAAGCTCCCTAAAGTAAGAGTATATGTAGATTCTCCTTTGTCGACTAGCGCTACAAAAATTATGCGCCGACATACTGAATATTTCAATGAGGATATTTTAGATTATATGCGAACCGATCCAGATCCATTTGCTTTCCCAACTCTTCGTTATACTCCAACAATTCAAGAGTCGAAATCGATAAACGAAGATGATGGGCCTGCAATTATTATCGCCGCTTCTGGTATGATGGATGCGGGAAGAATAAAACATCATCTTGCAAAATATATTGAAGACCCTAATAATACCTTACTTATTGTTGGGTATTGTGAGCCTAGTACAATAGGTGGAAAATTATTAGATGGTGCAAAAGAAATTAGAATTTATGGAAAGGATTTCCAAGTAAACGCAGCCGTCGAAGTGATTACTTCTTATAGTGCTCATGCCGATTATGAAGAACTAATAAAATTTATTAATTGCCAAGACCCTTCAAAAGTAAAGAGCCTCTACTTAGTACATGGTACAATAGAGGCTCAAGAATATTTTGCTGAAAAACTCCGCGAGCGTGGTTTTGAAAATGTTTCAATTCCTGCAAAAGGAGACAAATTAATATGTTAATGTGAGAATATGTTAATGTGTTAATTACATATTACGTCTGTATTGTCCACCTACTTTGTAAAGTGCATTAGAAATTTGT
>CALRQQ020000193.1:0-6822 GCA_943370345.1 Chitinophaga pinensis | reverse complement strand
AGATATACTCCTTTATTGATTTCATAGCTGAAACCATATGCTCCTTTACCGTATTTTTAGAAATACCAAGCTGATTTGCTGCTTCTTCGTAAGTTTTTTCATGCTCCCTGCACAATATATATACCCTTTTCCGCTGGGGGGGTAATGTTTCTATTGCTGCCTGAAGTAAACCATTGTATTGATTCCAGAGAAGCTTAAGGTCGGGTTCTTCCACATTCAAACTCAACTGATACATCAGTTTTGATCGCATGTCATGATCATTCACAATTTTTTTTAACGCCTTAAATATCCTGTTTTTGCAAATTTTATACAAATACGAATTAAAAGATAATTCAGGATTCACGCGTCCTCTGATTTCCCAGATTTTTAAAAATACATCCTGTAGAATATCCTCAGCATATACTGGTATTTTTACAAATCGTAATATATAAATATAAAGTTGGTGATGATAATGATTGTATAATAAGAAAAAAGCCTCTTTATCATCATTTTTAAGTCGATTTAATAATTCCGATTCATTAGTTAATATGGCATGTTTCATATGCAAAAACAGATATAGACTAATTTAGTCGATTAAAATAACAAAAATTAAAAATCCGTAATTTTTCAGAAACACTCCCGTAAAAGAAATTAAGATACCAACCTGCTACAATTTATTATAACGACATGCACTTATTATTTAAAAATACCTATACAATTGATCCTGAAATTTTATCCGCGCACTCAGCCAAACATCGTTAACTCACATAACCAGTTACAAAACTAATAAATATAGACTACTTATATGTTAGTTGCAAATTATAGATGATTTACTTACGGTCAGCCTGATAACGCTTAAAACATTAATTCAGAACAAGAATATATGGCCTGGAAACAGAAATGACACTTCCTACACATAATACGGGCTGATCATCCAGTACACCACCACTCCTGTTACAGCCACATAAAACCAGATGGGCCAGGTGATGCGGGCGAGTTTTTTATGTTGCGGCCATTCGCCGATGAGGGCACGGTAGGCAGTAAATAAAATGAATGGCAGGATAAGTCCGGCCAGCGGGATATGGGTAAATAAGACCACGTAATAGATCGTTCTGGCGATACCTTCCGCACCGAATTTTGTTTCGCCGGCAAACAGGTGGTGACAGATATAACTCACCAGAAACAGCACGGAAAGAATCATGGCGGTCATCATCAGTCCTTTGTGCAAGTGATACTTTCGGGCTTTAACCGCTACTAAAGCAGCGACTAATAACACGGCTACAGTTGAGTTGATAATGGCGTTGATTTGTGCAAACACATGTACATCAAATCCGAGGTCCACTTCCAGTTTGACCCGGCCGAGTACCGTCACCGCTACAAACACGATGATTGAAAACAACCAGATCAGTGTTTTTGCTTTCTTATCATTCTTGGTCCATGCAGCCTTAAGCATTGTTCTTTTTTTTCTTATTGAGGAAATAGAGTAAGAGGAATACACCGAGAATGGCCATCAGGAAGGAGACCGCCATGATTTCCAGTTTCCCGGCAAAAAAGCTTTTCTTATTCGGGTCCTTCTCCATCGAGAGCATCACGAGATCGTTGGAGAGCTTGGCCAGTTCCGCCGTATCCAGCCCGTCATAATAACCCCTTACATGCCGGTTACTGTCGATCAGGACAAATTTGTCGCTATGCACAAAATTGGTGTCCACGCCTTCACCGTCAATCATCTGTAACTTAATCTCGTTGAGGGCAAAATCATAGATCTGTTTACGGTCACCGGTGAGCAGCCACCAGGTTTCCGGATTGATCTGGAAACGGTTGGCCCAGTACTTCAGTCTTTCAACTGAATCCCTTTCCGGATCAATACTGAAAGATAGAAAATGGACGAGTTTATTGGTTTTATCTCCCACCCTTTTGCCATTGTGGATGGACTTGGCCAGTCGCTTCATATTCTCGGTCATGCCCGGGCAGATCGTGGGGCAACGGGTAAAGAAAAAGTCGGCAATAACGATTTTCCCTTTCAGGCTGTCCCAGGTCACGTGTTTGCCATCCTGGTTGGTCAGTGAAATATTGGAAACCGTATGCCAGATCGTATCACTGACGCGTTTGCCCTTTTCGGTATTGCTGATAATGGAATCCGGCAGGTAATGCCGGGGCATCAGGATATTGGTCTCACTTTTGGTTTTAACGATAAAGTAAGAAACCAGTGGAATCATCAGCGCAATCAGCACCGCTATCAGGGCTTTCTTGTTCACATGTATGGTATTAAAAAAGTAAAACCATTAAACCGCTTCCAGGTTCGCCGGACAGACGGTTTAATGGTTAAAATCAGTGTTTACTTCTAGTGATCTTATTCTTTACCGCTGGCAGGTGCC
Source organism: Chitinophaga pinensis (assembly GCA_943370345.1). GTDB lineage: Bacteria > Bacteroidota > Bacteroidia > Chitinophagales > Chitinophagaceae > JJ008. Next base: position 4,468 of record CALRQQ020000193.1, on the reverse strand, counting down.
GCAGGCTTTGCTTCTTCTTTATGACCATGTTTGGCAGGCATCGTGCTCTCCTGGAAATGCTTGTCGTACTTGTTACGCAGGTTTTTATAGGAATTGCCATCCCAGATAAAAGCGGCGATAAACCAGATAAAGAGCATCAGGGGCACCACGATGGTCATGATCATATTCCGGATCTCATCACCCAGGTGCATGAACACGGATACGATATAATAGGCTTTGGCGATGGTGAGGATACATACCGCTCCCTTAAACATCAGGATCAGTAATTCATTCGGGCTTTCCCCTTTATGGATGTTATATATTAATAATCCGATGGCCAGTTCGATCACCGTGATGACAGAAAGCAGGATAGTCGTTTTTTTAACCTTCTTGTAGAAAGTGTCATCATCTGCATGATGATGCTGAATGGTTACTTCTTCAAAAGCCGGATGTTGCATATTTATGAAAATTACGTTCTTGAATGTTGTTGTTCAGTTCTTGGATCAGATCAGATAGAAGCACAGGAACACGAATACCCAAACCAGGTCTACAAAGTGCCAGTATAGACCGGCCTTCTCGATCATCAGGTAGTGGCCCCTGTTCTGGAATACATTATTCTGCGTCATTTTGAACATCACGATATTGATGATCACCCCGGAGAATACGTGGAAACCGTGGAAACCGGTAATGCCATAGAAATAACCACCAAATGCCACAGGCCCTTTGGTTCTTATATGTAATTCATCCAGGTTGATATTGCTGATGAGTTGCTGATCCGTCATAGCCACCAGCTGATCATGCCCGAGGGTATGGTTGCTCATGTGCGCCAGGTTAACGAGTGTCTCATGCGGAGTCTTTGTCAAAGCAGCATTCACGGCATCATGACCCGCCAGATCACCCCAGGGGTTAACCCGCATGGTTTGTCCGACGATATCCAGTTTGCCATCTATTAATACGGCATGCTCGCCGGTAATCAGGTGATGCCACTCCCAGGCCTGACAGCCAAGGAACGCCAGACCACCAACGATGGTCCAGGCCAGCCATTTCATTACACCGGCTTTGTCTCCTTTATGTCCGGCATGAACGGCCAGTACCATGGTCACCGAACTGATGATCAGGATAAAGGTCATCACACTCACGAACGCAAGCGGAAGATTCGCATGTCCGGCTCCCGGGAATGCATTAAACACCACGTTGGGATCCGGCCAGAAATTCTGGCTGAAGCGGATAGACCCATAGGAGATGAGGAAAGCGCCGAAAGTAAAGGCATCACTCATTAAAAAATACCACATCATCAGCTTGCCATACTCCAGGTTGAAGGGGCTCTTACCACCACTCCACCACTTGGTCTGATGTACTGTTGCTGTTGTCGCCATGTCAGTTGTCAGGTTTTACTTGTTTCGTTATGTCGATTAGTTCTTACCGAGTACCAGGAAAAAGACCAGCAGGTAAATCCACAGGGCATCTACAAAATGCCAGTAGGTTGCGGCCACTTCCACCGGTACTGAACTATAATTCTTACTTTTTCCCAGGAAGCCCTTGATGAACATGATCAGCAGGACAACCAGTCCGCCGATCACGTGCAGTGCATGTAACCCGAAGATCACATACAGGAACTGTCCGCCACCGGAACCTTTAAAGGTGATCTTCTGTTCCCAAAGCTGCTGGAAACCGAGCCACTGGCATATAATAAATGCAGCGCCCAGTACCACCGTTGCCCCGATCAGGAAACGGTACTTGCTCATTTCACGGTCTTTAAAAGATCTTAAGGACAGCTGCATGGTCAGGCTGCTCAGCAGGATCATTCCGGTGGAAATCCAGAAGACCATCGGGAGCGCAACCGGAATCCATTTGTCCTGGTTACTTTTTACGATAAATGCACTGGTCAGACCGGCAAACATCATGATGAGACTGCCGATCGCCACCCATAATGTAAACTTATGGGGGTGCATCTTTTGTTTTTCTGTTGTACTCACTATATCCATCTCGCTTTTTAAGTTCTATATTTTACTCAGTAACAATGCAAACATGACCACCGGCAGGTACATATAACTGCCAAACATCACTTTCCGGGCTGCACTGACTTCCATGGTCCGGTAAAGCGTCACACATCGGCCGATCATGAACAGATTGGCTGCAATGATCAACCCGATACTGATCATTCCTGCTACTGTATCATAACTGCACATTCCGGTAAAATAAGGAAGTACAGTTACAGGTACCAGGAGTAACGAATAGGCAATGGTCTGTATCGCCGTGAACTTTGTCGGTCCTTCATTGGCGGGTAAGAGCTTGAAGCCTACCGATGAATAATCCCTGTGTGCCACCCAGGCAATCGCCCAGAAATGGGGGAATTGCCAGAAGAACTGGAAGGCAAACAGGATCCATCCTCCGGTTGACAGCTGATCATCTCCCGCGGCCCAGCCAATCAAACAAGGCAAGGCTCCGGGTACCGCTCCCATCAGCACCGCGATTGAATTGACTTTCTTCAACGGCGTGTAGATAAAAGCGTAGAGGAACAGACTGAAAGCAGCGAGTCCCGCCGATAACCAGTTGAAGTAATAGCCCAGCATCAATACACCGGCAATTCCGGTGATGATGGCAAAGGCCCATCCTTCTGCCTGTGACACCCTTCCGGATGCAATGGGCCGGGTGGACGTACGCTTCATCTGCGCATCCGTATCTTTTTCCACCACCTGGTTGATCGCGTTGGCGCTGCCGGTCACCAGCATACCACCTGCAAAGAGCAAGAATATCATGGTCCAGTTGTATTCCACAACTTTGGGAGCCAGCAGGTAACTGATCACACTGCTGAATACCACCATGATACTCAGTGAAGGCTTCATCAGCATCAGATAGTCCTTGATCTTTTTCATGCCTTCACTAATATTCAAATAACAATTTCCGGTCCTCCTCAGACATTTTTTATAATGTCACCCCTTCGGGGTTCATATCTCACTTATAACTTACTTTCTATAATCCTGTCAGCCCTTCGGGCTTTTCGTACTTCGTACTTCTAACTTCGTACTTTGCTTTTCGTACTTAATGTTTCGATTCATTCGCTCCTACCGGCTCTGTCTGCGGGATGAAATCACGTCCATCTTTCGCATAGTCATACGGCCACCTGTGTACTTCAGGGATCTCACCTTCCCAGTTACCATGACCCGGATTGATCGGGGTGGTCCACTCCAGGGTATTGGCACCCCAGGGGTTGGTAGTGGTCACTTTTCTACCCTTGAAAATTGAGTAGAAGAAGTTGAAGACAAACATCAGCTGTACGGCAAATACGATGATGGATACCACGGTGATCATTTTATCCAGTTCAGTGAACTGATTGAAAGATACCCAGCCTCTCTTATCGAGATAACGGCGGGGTACACCTGCCAGACCCTGGTAGTGCATGGGCCAGAAGATCAGGTAAGCCCCGATCATGGTAACCCAGAAGTGCAGGTAACCAAGGGTATTGTTCAGGTAGCGTCCAAACATTTTCGGGAACCAATGGTACACACCGGCGAACATACCGAAGAAGGATGCCACACCCATTACAATATGGAAGTGAGCAACCACGAACATGGTATCATGCAGGTGAATGTCAATGGTGGAGTTACCCAGGAAGATACCTGTCAGACCACCGGAGATGAACAGACTCACAAAGCCGATCGCAAACAGGGAGGCCGGGGTGAAACGGATATTTCCTCTCCATAAAGTCGTCAGCCAGTTGAATACCTTGATCGCAGAAGGTACCGCGATCAGCAGGGTCAGCAACACAAAGACCGATCCAAGGAAGGGGTTCAGACCCGTTACGAACATATGGTGTGCCCATACGAGGAAGGCCAGGATCGCAATAGCGAACATGGAACCGAGCATGGCCATATAACCAAAGATCGGTTTACGGGAACTCACGGATAATATTTCCGAAACCATACCCATCGCGGGCAGGAGGATAATGTATACTTCAGGGTGACCCAGGAACCAGAACAAGTGCTGGTAAAGGATCGCACTACCGCCTTCATTCGGAAGGATCTCACCATTCACCACGATATCACTCAGGTAGAAGCTGGTACCCAGGTTACGGTCAAACAGGAGGAGGATCGCACCGGATAACAGTACAGGGAATGATAATACACCCAGTACAGCGGTGAAGAACATCGCCCAGATCGGGAGCGGCATACGGGTCATACTCATACCCTTGGTCCGCATGTTCAGGATCGTGGAGATATAATTCAGACCACCAAGCAGGGAAGAAATAATGAACAGCGCCATCGCGATCAGCCAGAGGTCAGTACCGATCTTTTGTCCATCACCCGCCTGGCGCAGGGCACTCAGGGGCGGATACATGGTCCATCCGCCGGAAGCGGGACCGGTATGCACGAAAATAGAAGACAACATCACTACGCTGGCCAGGAAGAAGAACCAATAGGACAGCATATTCATAAAGGGTGAAGCCATATCACGGGCACCGATCTGCAGGGGAATGAGTAAGTTGGCA
>CALRQQ020000192.1:0-6853 GCA_943370345.1 Chitinophaga pinensis | reverse complement strand
CTGAGTCACAAGACCAGTTTCTACTATGGTCGTTATGATATCAAGACTTCATCCATTGAAGACCTGAAGCAGGGCAAGAATATCAGCATCCTTGAGTTCAACGGTTGTGGCGCCGAACCCAACCATATTTATGACTGTGGTATGCCCCTCTGGAAAGCGTATGCCACTTTGCTGAAACACTGGAAAGCCCTGTACCGGATCAGTCGGTATAATCATAAGAACGGGACGACGTATTGGCCATACAAAAAGGGCCGTGATTTTCTGAGGGAGTCTAACAAACATTTCAAATTACTTGAACAATATGATTGAGCGAGAAGCAAGAAGCTAGAAGCAAGAAGGACTTTAAAGCAGAAAGTTGCTGACTGTAAAGTTACTTCCCTCATCACGCCCCCTTCTAGCTTCTCGCTTCTCGCTTCTCGCTATCTTTACATTATGCCTCCACTACTAAAGATCTTCTTCACCGGTATGCTGGTCAGTTTCCTCGGTTCATTGCCGCTGGGAACGCTGAATATTGCCGCAATGCAGATCTCGATCTCCAGTGGGGTTTCTGCAGCGATGTTGTTTTCAGCAGGGTCGCTCATAGCAGAGATCATTTATGTACGGATTTCTCTGGTGGCGATGGATTGGGTACGTAAACAGGAACGGATTCTTAAGGCACTGGAATGGGTGACCTTCCTGATCGTGGCTGCGCTGGCCATCTTCAGTTTCTATGCGGCCCTGCATCCAAAAGTGGAGAAGAATATGGTGCTGGATAGTCCCCTGCCAAAGATCGTACTCGGTTTTGTGATGAGTGCGGTGAACCCTGTACAGATCCCATTCTGGTTTGGCTGGAGTACCGTATTGTTTTCCAAGAAGATCCTGTTGCCCCGGAATGATCATTACAATACTTATATCATCGGGATCGGACTGGGGACATTCCTGGGTAATGCCCTGTTCATCTTCGGCGGACTGCTGATCGCCAGTAAGATCAATAATAACCAGCATATCCTCAACTGGGTGATCGGTGGTATTTTTGCCCTCACGGCCCTGATCCAGTTATGGAAAATAATTAAAAAGAAAGATGCCGTTCATAAGATGGAGCATCCCGAAGAAATGACCAAACAGCTTGAAGAACAGATCGAGCGGATGGGAATGGATGAAGAAAAAAAAGACCCCTTATAAAAAACGGTAGCCTGCAGACAAGGATGGAATAAAGCGTTTGCCCACATCCTCATTCAACGAATTAAAACCCTGACTCATTTCGATCGTATACCCGAAGCCCAGGGCAGGGGAGGTGAAGATCCGTTTCCCGAATACAAAATGATAGCCTGCCTCCAGCATCGGTGTGATCATAATGCTTTTCTGGCGGGTTTTGCCTTCAAAATCCTCAAGTGAGATCAAAAGACGGCCACCGCCAAAAGGGTTACTGCCCTTGATATTGTTGCCAAAAGCACGGCGATACCCGGCAAAAATCCCGAAACCGGTTGACACCGAATACGCTTTCTTCGACGCCAGCTGCCAGGTGATGCCCACACTGAAACTGTTCTTGTTGTTGAAATTTTCGCCCCTGGCGGCCACTTTGGTGGTGCCATAGCCCTTGCCATAGGATTTCAGCATTTCGCCACCCAGTTCAAATACCTGTTGGGAATAGACGAAGACCGAAAAAAAAATGGTCAGGATACTCAGGATATACTTTTGCATAGATTTTTATAACGTCCGAAAGCTTTAATTAGTATGAATGAGCCGCAGTCAATCCACAATAAACAACTGGCATCCGGTAACCGTAGAAGTCCGGTGCGCTTCATTCCTATCTCCCACAAAATAGCACATGCCCTTATTCAGTTTCATTACACGGCCATCGACCAGTTCGGTATCCATTTCCCCCTCCAGACATAGAATAATATGTCCTTTACTGCACCAGTGGTCGGCTTTGTACCCGGGGCTGTATTCCACCTTTCTTACCCTGACTTCGTTCATGTACTGCACCTGCCACCAGGCCGTACCGGTTTCGCCGGCATGTTCTTCACGGGGAACAGCGGACCAGTTGATGGTTTGAAAGGGGAAGTTTGATAGCTGCATGTATTGATATTGTTAAATGAAAATTGAGCATTGATTATTGAGTATTTCCCTTCTTAAGAAATGTAATGTTCAATTATCAATGCTCAATTTTCAATGTTCATTTTATTGATCATTCAGCTCAATAGCCCAGCGGTCCCTTTCGTCCGGACTGAACTTCCACGGCGCAAAATTATTCTCCACATTGCTGAACATCCCGGCCCATTCCTGTGGTGTATTGCTTTCTTCCATGACCAGGTAGCGACGGAGCTGGATGATGATGTCGAGTGGACTGATGCTTACCGGGCATTCCTGTACGCAGGCATTACAGGTGGTACAGGCGCGGAGTTCTTCCACCGTGATATAATCATGCAGGAGGGTTTTGCCATCCTCTTTGAATTCCTTATTGGCCGTAATGTTTTTTCCCACTATTTCAAGCCGGTCACGCGTATCCATCATGATCTTCCGGGGGGATAGGAGTTTGCCGGTCTGGTTGGCCGGACAAGCCGTTGAACAACGACCACATTCTGTGCAGCTGTAGGCATCCATCAGATTCTTCCAGCTCAGGTCCAGTACATCTTTGGCGCCAAACTTCTGTGGGGCAGGTTGTTCGCCGGCAGGTGCCAGTTCGGGCTGCATGGCATACAATACTTCCTGCTGGATCGAGGGCATATTTTCCATTTCTCCCATAGGCTTCAGTCTTGCGAAATAGGCATTCGGGAAAGCCAGTATAATATGCAGGTGTTTGGAATAAGGGAGGTAGTTCAGGAAGGCAAAGATCCCCGCGATATGCAGCCACCAGCAGGTACGTTCGATTGCGATCAGGCTGTGCTCACTGATGCCGCTCAACAATGGCTGCAGGAACTGAGAGATCACAAAATTACCGGTTGGATGGGCGGCATAATGTTCAGATCCGAGTTGTTGCAATTGAGTATCGGCCGTATTCATGATTAAAAACAACGACATCAATACGATCTCGGTGATCAGGATATAATTCGCATCGCTGCGGGGCCAACCATCGAGGTCATTGCTGACAAAACGTTTCAGTTTAATTACATTCCTGCGCACCAGGAAGATCACACAGGCCACCAGTACGGTCAGAGCCAGGATTTCAAAGCTGTTGATGAGAAAGGTATAGAGGCCACCGAGCGGAGCGGCAAACAAGCGGTGCTGACCGGTGATTCCATCGAGTACGATCTCAAGCACTTCTATGTTTATGATGATAAACCCGGCATAGACAAAAAAGTGCATGATAGCAACGAGCGGATTGCGGAACATTTTCTGTTGTCCAAAAGCAAGGAGAAGCAGGTTTTTCCAACGTTGGGAGGGGTTATCACTGAGGTTCTCCGGTCTTCCGAGATGGATATTACGGGCGATCTCTCGGGCTTTTTTGGTGAACAAAAAAATAGCCACTGCGCTGAGTAGGATGAAAAGTACCTGTTGAATGATTTGCATAGCCGTTGATTACGCTGCTAATTTAAGGGATATGCGCCACGGAATGAACAAGTGTTAGCTATAAAGATTTGCCTGCGGCAAAAAGGTGGCCACGGATTGCACAGATATACACGGATTTTGATTGCCTGCTGCAAATTGGGGTCGCCACCCTATTTGCCGGAGGCAAAGCCATTCATGGCCATTATAACCGCGAAGCGGATATTCCTTCCCGATCTGCCAGGCTATAAATCAGAAGTGGATCGCGTGAAATTTCAACTTTCCATTCCCTATTTCTAAAGAGGGCGTTGGAAATTTGAAGGCATTAAGTACAGTGAATAAGAATTTCAGTCCCTTTTTATTGGTCTTTATTTTAGAGAAATCAATATCCGGGGCCAGGAACCACTGGCGGTAGCGTTTGATATCCGGCCGGTAGAAAATGATATTTCCGGTTTCATCCTTTCCGGTATTTTCGGTGCCACCGAATAAGCCCTCGGCTCCATAACCCACTGCCACCGATAACCAATCGGGCAGCCGGCTTTGCTTAAAAAACGATTTGAGATTGGCGCTTGCCCAATAGGTCTGGCCATTATAGTCCTTCAGCATCCTTTCGGCGAGGGTGTTGCCAAATAGCTTATTGCTTCGCTGATCCAGTGTGGGATCGGTATAGTTTTTTTTATGAAAGGAAAACTTGAGCCGTATCCGCTGTTCATCCCAGGCCAGTTCCTGTGCCACCAGGGTGCCACTGCCCAGTACATTGGCCGTAAAATCACCCCAGCTCCAGCCCCAGCCGGTACTGAATCCATCCAGCACTTCGATCACCGTCTGGTACACGGCCCCGCTCATACCGCCGATCCATATCCGCTTTTTGCGGTCCATTCCGGCCCATTGCCACATTTGCATACTCCCATAGCTCTCGATATAAGCACTGTAGAAATGCCCGACCTTGTCCACCTGTTTCCACTCCGGCCAGTCATTGAATGTATGGAATTTGCTCTGGGGATAGTTCTTGTACCAGGTCTGGTAAAGCGCGATCATTGTACCACCATAGCCCAGTACATTGGCCCCGCCGATCAGCCAGGTTCTTCTTCTCTTTTGCTCCCGGCTGAGTAAGGGTTCCCATTTGTCAGCGGAGAAATTCCTGAATTGACTGCCGGTTACTCCCGGGTTTGCTTTCCATCCGCTATCCAGTTCAAGCTTATCCATTGTCTTTGTGCTGTCCTGGGCCAGAAGTTGCATCTGAAAAAAGGGTATGAACAGCAGGAGGGAAAGATACATTTGTATGGGTTTTCCCGGTACTGGGGTGGAGGTATTCCTGTTATTTTTTACTGTAACCGGGCTCATCAAACAAAAATACGTTTTAAGCCTGCTTTTCAGTTTTTAAAAAGCTAAATTTCAATAACTTTCCATTTTAAAAACAAACCTTACAACGATATGGACGCCACAATCCAAGCAAAGATCGATACCTGGCTGAGCGGAAACTTTGATGAAGCCACCAAGACCGAGATAAAGAAACTGCAGGCAGAGAATCCTAACGAACTGGCCGATGCTTTTTACCGGAACCTGGAATTTGGTACCGGCGGTCTTCGCGGGCTGATGGGCGTGGGTACCAACCGCATGAATAAATACACGGTGGGAATGGCTACCCAGGGCTATGCCAACTACCTGAATCAGTGTTTCCCCTCGTCCCCCGAGGCTTTAGCGAAGGGGGAAGGAGTCAGTGTGGCCATTGCGCATGACAGCCGCAACAACAGCCGTTTCTTTGCCGAAACCACCGCCAATGTATTTGCGGCCAATGGGATCAAAGTCTATTTGTTTGAGGCCCTGCGTCCGACCCCTGAACTCTCCTTCGCCATCCGCACCCTGAAATGCAAGGGCGGGGTGGTATGTACCGCCTCCCATAACCCGAAAGAATACAATGGGTACAAAGCGTATTGGGATGATGGCTCCCAGCTGGTGCCTCCGCATGATAAGAATGTGATCAAGGAAGTGGATAAGATCGCCTCGGTGGATGAAGTGAAATGGAGTGGTGGCGAATCCAATATTGTACTGATCGGAAAAGATATGGATGAGCAATACATGGAGATGGTGAAGGAACTGAGTGTATATCCGGAAGTGATCGCCAAACAGAAAGACCTGAAGATCGTTTATACACCCATTCATGGAACCGGTATCACGCTGATGCCCGCGGTATTGAAGAAATTCGGTTTTGAGAATGTCCATATTGTAAAAGAACAGGAAGTACCCGATGGCAATTTTCCCACTGTGGCCTATCCCAATCCCGAAGAAAGTGAAGCTATGAGCTTTGGCCTGAAGCAGGCCGCTGCCATTGATGCGGATATTCTCTGTGGTACGGATCCGGATGCGGATCGCCTGGCCATTGGGGTGAAAGACTCAAAAGGCAACTGGGTACTGATGAATGGTAACCAGACCGCTGTACTGGCATTCAATTACCTGATCGAAGCCCGTAAGACCAAGGGCATTGCCCAACCAAATGATATGGTGATCACCACCATCGTGACCACTCCTATGATCGATGCGATTGCCAATGGCAACGGACTTGGATGTTACCGCGTACTTACCGGTTTCAAATGGATCGCCGATCTGATCCGTCAGAAAGAAGGAAAGGAGAATTATATCATCGGAGGGGAGGAAAGCTTTGGCCTGATGATCGGTGATAAGATCCGGGATAAGGATGGCATCAGTGCCGTGGCCCTGCTTTGCGAGATGGCCGCATATGAAAAAGAAAAAGGCCGCAGTCTCTACGAGAAAATGATCGACCTCTATGTTCAGTACGGTTATTATAAAGAAAACCTGATCTCCATTACCAAGAAAGGTATGGACGGACAGGCACAGATCGCGGCCATGATGGAAGCCTACCGGAGCAATCCACCCAAGTCTATCAATGGTTCACCGGTGGTACAATTGCTCGATTATGAACTCAGCAAAGGCATCAATCCGCAGAACGGTGATACCTGGGCTATTGACCTGCCTAAATCAAACGTACTGCAGTTTATCCTCGAAGATGGCAGCATCATTTCTGCCCGTCCGAGCGGAACCGAACCCAAGATCAAGTTTTATTTCAGTGTGAATGCAAAGCTGAACAGCGCTGCCGAATTCGACCAGGTGAATGCGGCCATGGATGAGAAGATCAAGGCCGTGATTGCGGATATGAAATTATAACTGTGATTAACTTTATTTAGCAATAAGCAGCATTATCCGATGCTGCTTATTTATTTTTGGGGGGCTTATGAGACCAACAGAAGATACATACCGGCATAAAGGATTACGAAAGAAACTGACCGAAGTCGTAAGGGGCAAAGGCATCACCAATGAAGAGGTGCTGAATGCTATTAATTCGATCCCCCGGCATTTTTTTCTCGATTCA
>CALRQQ020000191.1:0-6888 GCA_943370345.1 Chitinophaga pinensis | reverse complement strand
CGGGGCGCATGAATGGCTGATCGAATTTGAAAAAGATCCCGACAGTCTTGAAGCATTTACACAAGAACTTGATGCGGCCCTTAAAAGCATCAACAGCGATTATGAAGCCAAGCGGTATAAAAGCATCGCCCTTGGCCTGCCGGTGGTGCATGCCTTACGCAAAGGGGTGTTTGCCGAATGGTTGCACAGCAAAGGCAAACTCGGCGGGCAACATAAAGTGCCAAGACTGAGCAATGAACGGAAATTCCTCGAAGAGATCCTCCAAATACAATAAACCTTTCTATGCATTTTTTTAAAAAAGGCCTGTTGCTGCCTTTCCTGGTTGCAGCCCTGGCCGGTTACAGCCAATCACCCCTGAAACTCAAAGACCAATCCATTCAACTCGAAAATAATATCCGCTTCACCCTCAAAGTGCCAGAATCGTATAAAGTAAAACCAGCCTATGAGGGACTGAAGCGTCCCCGCTTTTTTGCCAAAAGTCCGGATGGCCGCTTATTCGTGACGGATATGTATGACAGAACGGATAACAAAAAAGGAAAGATCTATATCCTGGATGGATGGAACCCGGTGACCCGGACATTTGATCACGTCATCACCTATATGCAAAATCTGCATAACCCTAACCAGGTCGTTTTTTATACCTTGAACGGGGAACATTTTATCTATGTGGCGGAGACGGGTAAACTCACCTGCTATTCCTATAAGGCGGGTGACAACCAGCCTTCATCGCCCGGTAAACAGATTGCTTCGTTTCCGGACTACGGATTAAGTTATAAGTACGGCGGCTGGCACCTCACCCGCAGCCTGGCTTTTCATAATAATAAACTCTATGTCAGCGTGGGCAGCAGTTGTGACGCCTGTGTGGAAAAGGAAGAGATCCGCGCCACGATCTTAGAAATGGATCCTGATGGGAAAAACCAACGCTACTATGCAAGAGGTCTCCGGAATGCGGTCGGTCTTCATTGGATCGGCAATGAACTCTGGGCCACCAATATGGGGCGGGATAACCGGGGGCCGGACCAGCCGGAAGAACAACTGATGAAAATTGAGAAAGATGCGTTTTACGGCTGGCCTTATTATTACCAGTATAAAAAGCAGATCATTGCGGATAAGGATTTCAGGGATTCGGTAAAGCCGGCCTGGGTCAAACGTCCGCCCCTGAGCAAGTGGGCCATTAAAGCGCATTCAGCCCCGCTTGGATTCGCGTATTTCAGTGGCTTCAAAGATCCGGCGCTGAATAATTCTTTTATCACCGCCCTGCATGGCAGCACCAGTGTATGGCGGCAGCGGGGCAATGCCGTGGTGCAGATGTTGCCCAATGGTACGTACCGGGAGATCGTGACCGGTTTTTTGCAGGGAAAGACGGAGGATAAACGATATGGACGTCCCTGCGATGTGTTCCAGTGGGACGATCATTCCTTTTTTATCAGCGATGATAAGAACGGGGTGATCTATTATGTGTATATGGAAAAATGAGCGGCGGGTTTGCCATAATTTTCTTTCTTTTGTCAAATATTAAATCACCGTTTATGAAATTACTGGAAGGAAAAGTCGCCATTGTAACCGGCGCGGCCCGTGGTATCGGGGAAGGCATTGCGATCAAGTTTGCCGAACAGGGCGCTAATGTGGCGTTTACCTATGTAAGTGACAGCAGTGCGGAGAAAGCCGCTGCCCTTGAAGCGAAACTCAGCGCCCTTGGTGTAAAAGCCAAGGCCTATAAAAGCAATGCCGGTGATTTTGCCCAGTGCGAAGCTTTTGTGAATGATGTACTGAAAGAATTCGGCAGCGTGGACATATGCGTAAATAATGCCGGTATTTCCAAGGATAATCTGCTCCTGCGTATGACACCCGAGCAGTGGAATGACGTGATCCAGATTAACCTGAACAGTGTGTTCTATATGACCAAGCAGGTCATCCGTCCCATGATGAAAGCCAAATCCGGCGTGATCATCAATATGAGTTCCATCATTGGCGAGATCGGTAATGCCGGGCAGAGCAGCTATGCCGCTTCCAAGGCTGGTATCATTGGTTTCACCAAATCCGTAGCCAAGGAACTCGGCAGCCGCAATATCCGTTGCAATGCAATCGCTCCCGGTTTTGTGGAAACAGACATGACCAGCTACCTCAAAGACGGCGAAGGCGCCGATAAATATAAAGCGGGCATACCTTTAGGACGTTTTGCTTCTGCAGAAGATATTGCCAATGTGACTTTATTCCTCGCAAGCGATATGGGCTCGTATGTTACGGGACAGACGATCAGCGTGTGTGGGGGACTAAATATCTAGGAGGCGAGAAGCAAGAAGCGTGAAGCGAGAAGAGGCCTCCAATGAAAATTGGTAATTGATTGTTGAATATTGAATATTGAACATTTCGCCTCCTAAGGAGGAAAATGTTCAATATTCATTGCTCAATTTTCAATTATCATTTAAAGCACTTCTGCGCTATTATAACAACATCTAACATTAATCTCTAAATGGCCGGATGTTCTGTCTCCCGACTCCCGACTCCTAACTCCCGACTTCCCACGACATTTCTCCTCCTTTCTCATCCTTCAGCAAAATTCCCATTTCCGCCAGCTGGTTACGTATTTTATCAGATGTGGCAAAGTCCTTACGACCCTTGGCTTCCTTGCGGATATCGATGAGGAGTTGCATTACGCCTTGTAATTTAGTGTTGTCGGCCTCGCTCACGCTTTTGAGTCCAAGGATATCTTCCAGCCAGGTCTTGAACCGGTTCTGCAGAAAACCAAAAGTCTCTTCGGATAAAGCGGTGACGGGGATCAGTTTATCTTTCATGGAGTTGATCACCGGTACGATCTCAAACATATTGGCCAGTACTTTGGCGGTGCTGAAATCATCATTCATGAATTCATCAAACTCTTTCAGCAGCTTCACGACTTTGGCTTCCAATTCCATATCACCGGCCTCGGCATCTCCTGCTTCACGGGTCAGTTTGCCCAGGTGTTCGTAAGCATCCCATAAACGTTTCAGCCCTTTTTCCGAAGCCTGCAGGGCTTCATTGCTGAAATCGAGTGTACTACGATAGTGGGTCTGCAGAATGAAGAAACGTACCGTCATCGGGTGATAGGCTTTCTCCAGGATCGGGTGATTTCCACTGAACAGTTCCGTCAGTTTGATCACATTATTGTAACTCTTGCCCATCTTCCTTCCGTTAATGGTGATCATGTTATTATGAATCCAGTAACGTACGGGAGCGGTATGGTTGCAGATCGTACTCTGGGCGATCTCGCTTTCATGGTGCGGGAATAAAAGATCCATACCACCTCCATGAATATCGAATTGGGCCCCGAGATACTTGGTGGCCATGGCGGAGCATTCAATATGCCAGCCGGGATAACCCACGCCCCAGGGACTTTGCCAGCGCATAATATGTTCAGGAGCTGCGTTCTTCCACAAGGCAAAGTCGGCCATATCCCTTTTTTCTTCCTGTCCTTCCAGTTCACGGGTGGTTTCGAGCAGATCTTCGATCACACGACCACTGAGTTTACCGTAATCATGACTGGCGGCATATTTTTTTACGTCGAAATACACGGAGCCATTGGATTCGTATCCATAGCCGGCATCGATGATCTGTTTGATCATTTCGATCTGCTCCACAATATGTCCGGTGGCGGTAGGTTCGATAGAGGGGCGGATCGTGTTGAACTGGTCCATGGCCCAATGGTAGAGATTGGTATATTTCTGCACCAGTTCCATGGGTTCCAGTTTTTCCAGGATCGCTTTTGTGGCAATTTTATCCACGGCTTCACGGCCCTCTTCTTCAAAATGTCCGGCATCGGTGATATTACGGACATACCGCACTTTATACCCCAGGTGATGCAGATAGCGATACACCACATCAAACGTGATATAAGGACGGGCATGGCCCAGATGACTTTCGCCACTTACGGTAGGTCCGCACACATACATGCCCACATGTCCGGGTGTGATGGATTTAAACTCTTCTTTTTGTCGGCTCAGCGAATTATAGACTTTCAGGTGACTCATGGTTGATTATTGAATAGGGCCTGTGAACAATGAATGTTAACAGTCGGGCAAAGATGATTAAAATAGTTTGAAAAGGCGCCCGCAGGGGGGCAGGTGATTATTTGTCCCGACGAGGACAACAACAGCAGGTATGTATGTTTGCTATTTGCATCGGGTCAAAGATACTGCTTATTTGCCGGATTTTACCGCCAGGTCGCTCACCAGCATGAAATGGTCGGAGAGTTTGCGGGTTACCCGCTTGAACTGAAGCACTTCCAGCTCTTTACTGGCCAGTATATAGTCGATCCTCAGGGTGGGAGAAAGACTGGTAAAACTGCGTCCGATACCGGTGCCCTTTTTTAGAAAAGCATCCTGCAGTTGCCCCCGGACCGTGAAATAGTTGTAAGAGTTGGGCACATCATTGAGGTCGGCACAGATCAGATAGGGGTGGGGGCTGTTGATCATCACTTCATGAACAATATCTGCTTGCAGACTACGGTACGTAATCCCTTTTTTCAGTTTGGACAATATGCCTTTGGAGTTGGCCAGCAGGCTGTCTTCCACACTTTTGATCTTTTCGATCCGCTCATAATCGTGGCGGGTGAATTGCAGGGATTGCAGGTGGGTGGTGAATACCCGGATGGTATCGTTATTTACCAGCAGGTCGGCGTGGATCAGTACTTCCGGAAGACTGGGCCGCGGGAAACGGACCCGACCGCTGTCGATGATCGGGAACCGGGAGAAGATAATGGAACTGTAATAATGCCTGTCCCCGTCCGCATCAAATGAAAACTGAAAATAAGGATAGCCCAGTGCCTGTACCGCGGCAATATTATCATAGAAGTCGGGATTGGTGCAGGTATGAAATTCCTGCAGACAAAGCACATCGGCATTTTGTTCCCGGATCTGTTCCAGCATTTTCAAACGTGTCTCACTGCCCTTGTTGTTGTTTCTTTTTAATTCAATGAACCGGGCCACATTCCAGCTGGCTACGCGGATAGATCCAGGCGCTTTCTCCATATTGAAACTCCTGGGTTTGTTAAACGCCCAGAAAACCGAAATGCTCTTATATCCGATCAGGAGGCTGATAAAGGATATCAGTGCATGTTTGGGTCGCAGGATCATCAGCCAGCCCAGCATGAAAAAAAGTACGAGCACCAGCAGGAACGGGAATGCCAGTCCCAGTACCGAAATAAACCACCAGTTGGCCGGATTGAGATAAGGGACCAGGCAGGCCAACAGAAAGACCAATGCCACGATCACATTAGAATATATAAAAAACCGCTTGGTAAAAAGTCGGAGTTTACTGGCCATTGGTGCAATTTACTGAAAATAACAGGGAACAGGACCGGAGCAGAATTGATTAAATCTTTTGTAAATTGGCCGATCAACACCATAAAGATGAGTATTGAAAAAGAGAACTTCCTCCGTACCCGGCTGGTACCGCTGCTGCAGCAACTGCCACCTGATACCCCGGCCCGCTGGGGGAAAATGAATGTACAACAGATGGTCGAACACCTGGGTGGTGATGCTTTCCGTACTGCCAGCGGACGGTTGGTATTTGAAAAGATCCTGACGGCTCCGGAACAACTGGCGAGGATGAGGGCTTTCATGATGAGCGAAAAACCCTTTAAGGAAAACACCGTGAATCCCCTGCTGGGTGACGAGCCATTGCCTGGCCGCTATAAAACAGTGCAGGGCGCCATCGGCGCCCTGCAACAGGAATTAATTCATTTTTTCGAAACCTTTGAAAAGAATCCGTTATTGATCACCCGGAATCCTTTTTTCGGCGACCTTAACTTTGATGAAAATGTGCAGCTGCTATATAAGCATGCCCTTCATCATTTAAAACAGTTCGGGGTAGAACCGCTTATGGCATAAGCTTCGCTTTTAATAACGAATCGGCTCTGGCCAGTCCGACCTGTATGGCTTCTTTCACTTTAGTTACTTTGCCCTTTTCACTTTCCAGGTACTTCAGTCGTTCCTGCACATTATTCAAGGCAGAATCCATGTTGAACTCAGTCATCCATTTATCCATCGCGAAGTCGGCGTAATTCAGATCGTTCACCAGGGTTTCCAGTTTTTTCTTCAGAGCTGCGGAGGCATCCTGAGCCTTACCTGGCAAATTGGCGATCGAATCCAACATGGCCTTGGCCCGGGCCTGGGCGCCACGCACCTTACCCATTTTAGGCATCACTTCATCATGTCCGGCCATCACTTCCTTAAGCAGGGAGTCAACCGGTGTTGTAACAGCTCCGGTTTTTTCATCGCTGCCGTGGTTACCGTGACCGGCTTTACTGCTGTCATTACAGGACATAAGCAGGCTGATCGCAAACAGGGGGATAATGATCTTTTTTATCATGGTTAGTGTTTTTCTTCTCCGTCACATTTCTCGGTGATCCCGTGAAATAAGTCGTGAAGTTCCGTCAATTGCGCTTTTATTTCATTATCTGTGCCATTATTTTTTATCAGCTTGTTCAGTTTCTTCGCTCCTTTTACCAATTTATCCAGGTCCTTTTTAATGGCTTGCTGGTTATACCCGTCAGGGGCAGTAGAATTTTTCCACGCAATAGCTTTTTGCAGCATCTCCGCACTCCGGGCTTTGATCGGTTCAAACTTACCTTCTTCTGCCGGATGGAAGGTCTTGCTCATTACTTCATGAAAAGCGTCTTTTTCGGCCCATTTTGCTTTTTCCTGGGCGGCCAGCGGACGGGCAAATAACAATGCGGTCAGGGCAAAGGCAAACAGTACTATTTTTTTCATATCAAACGGTTTTAGGAAATGCAAAGGTATAATGCACCCCAAGCCGTTTTACTGATTAAAATCATTCTTACCCGTTTTTTACAATTTCAGGTAATTTCGTTTTCTGAATGTTTGCATATGACTAAACTCGGAAATTATA